>JBHJOO010000321.1:0-6783 GCA_050329675.1 Balneolaceae bacterium | reverse complement strand
TAATATGGCCAGACCGGTCATTTTTCAGGATATGGATGGAATATTCTGGCTGGGAACCGCCGATGGCCTTGTACGCTTTGATTCCAATAGCGGTCAATTATATACCTACAGAAACGATCCCGATGACCCATACAGCCTGAGCAATAACCATATCAAATCCATTCTTGAGGATCCGGCTCAGCCCGACACTTATCTGTGGATCGGCACCACCGGCGGGCTCAACAAGTTTAACTATAAAGGCGGAACATTCAAACATTATATGGTGCGGGACGGACTGCCCAATGAAGTTGTCTACGGAATTTTACCCGATGATCATGGTAATCTTTGGCTCAGTTCGAACAAAGGCCTTTCCCGGTTCAATCCGAAGCAATATACTTTTCGAAATTATGATGTGCGAGATGGGCTCCAGAGCAATGAGTTTAACACCGGGGCCTATTTCCGCAGCAATAGCGGGGAGCTCTTTTTCGGGGGAATACAGGGGCTTAACTATTTCTACCCCGATGAAATATTCGACAATCTACACCAGCCGCCTGTAGTGCTTACCGGCATTAAACTGGGCAACCGGATGATCTCAAACAAAACAGATCCTGAATTGTTAACTACCTCTGTTTCTGCAATCGATCAAATTACGTTTTCCCATCGGCATGATGTGATTACCTTTGAATTTGCGGCTCTTGATTACTCTTCTCCCGATAAAAATCAGTATGCGTACAAAATGGATGGATTTAATGATGACTGGATAATGTCCGGTAATCTCGCATCCGTAACCTACACGAACCTGCCCCATGGCAGTTACACATTCAGGGTGAAAGGATCGAATAATGACGGAATCTGGAATGAGGAGGGGTTAACCCTGGCAGTAATTGTAACTCCACCCTGGTGGCATACCTGGTGGGCGTATGGCTTGTATGTGATTCTCTTTCTAATCTCGCTTTATACATTGCGGCGATACGAACTGAACCGATTCAACCTTAAAAATCAGCTGAAGCTTGAGAAAGTTCAATCCGACACGCTTCGAAATCTTAACCAGCTGAAATCCCATTTCTTTGCCAATATCTCTCACGAGTTCAGAACCCCGCTGACTTTGATTATGGGCCAAACCGAAACCCTGCTGCAATCGGAGCAGAACCGTAGAAAGAAAGAGAAACTGTTCTCCGTAAATAACAATGCAGAACGCCTGCTTGTACTGATCAACCAGCTACTGGATTTATCAAAAATGGAAGCCGGAAAATTGGAGTTGAAACCGAAACAACAAAACATGGTTTCTTTTCTGAAGAACCTGCTCTTCTCCTTTGAATCGCTTGCCGAGGCAAAAGAGATCCAGCTCAATTTCTACTCATCCAGGTCAGTCATTGTCATGGATTTTGATGCCCAAAAAATGGAGCAGGTATTTTTTAACCTGTTTTCCAACGCGTTTAAATTTACAGAAACCGGTGGCCGAATTGATGTTTCTGTTGAAACGCCCGGTTCCGGAGTGATTGAGATTCGGATAAAAGATACCGGTGTTGGTATTTCTGAAGACCGGCTGCCGCATATTTTTGACCGTTTTTACCAGGCCGATCAGTCCTGCACCCGGAAGTATGAAGGTACGGGCATTGGCCTTTCGCTGGCTCATGATTTGGTGGAACTCCATAACGGCTCCATCCGTGCATTCAGTGAAGAGGGAGCCGGAACCGAATTTGTGATTCAGTTTCCCTTAGAGGAGATGGAAATTCAAGATCAAAAAGCAGAGGGTATTCACGTTCAGGCATCATCGAATGGTACAGCAGAAAATCTTCACATGCCGGATTATGCCGGCCTCATTTCGGAACACGATGAAATTGTTCTCATCGTGGAAGACAATCCCGAAGTTCGTTCCTTTATCCGTGAACAACTTGGGGAGAAGTACAATGTGCTGGAAGCTGTAAACGGAGTGGAAGGAATTAAAAAATCTCAGGCCGTGATCCCCGATCTGATTATAACTGATCTGATGATGCCCGAAATGGATGGCTACCGGTTTTGTGAAGAGATCCGAAACAATGAAAAAACCAGCCACATCCCTTTGATCATGCTTACCGCCAGGGCTGGAATGGATTCAAAAATTGAGGGCCTGGAAGCAGGAATTGATGCCTGGCTGACCAAGCCCTATCACATCCGGGAATTGCAAATAAGGGTGAGAAACCTCATCGAACAGCGAAAGAATCTGAAAAAGCAGTTCAGTACTGCCACCTATTTCAAGCCTTCAGCCATTGCTAAAAGTAAGGTGGATCAGGATTTCCTGAAAAAAGCCATTGATGTAATCGATCAACATCTTAATGAGGAAGAGTACCGGGTTGAACATTTATCATGCTCTCTGAACATGAGCGTCTCTCAGCTCAACAGAAAACTGAATGCCCTTCTGGATCAGCCGGCTGGTACCTTTATCAGGTCTATCCGGTTGCAGCGCTCTGCCGAACTGCTCAATCAAACCGATAAAACAATTGCTGAAATATGCTACAAAGTCGGTTTTAATGACCAGGCCTACTTCTCCCGCGCCTTCAAAAAGCAGTATGGCAAAACCCCGTCGGCGTTCAGGAAGTTGTCTATTTGAAAATTGGATCTGTTTGAAACTTTGTGTTTAATAGAATAATTTCTTTAGGTAGAGACTTTCCTGACGCGAAGAGATCCTTCGTCGCCCAAAAAACGGGCTCCTCTGGATGACAGCGGTCCTCTATAAAACAAGGAAACGGCGTATGTAAAATCCCGGTATATCGGGTTTCGGGATACGCCGGTGCGGTGTACTCGACAGGGCATTGTCATCCTGACACTGAAGTCCCGACTTGCTTTTCGTCGGGGCTGAAGTGGAAGGATCCCGCAGTTACGGGGACTACCACTTTAAAAGCAACTCCCCTCACAACATATCATACAAATCCTTCCATTCGTGGTTATTGGACTCTATAAGTGCAATTTTCTTCTTCCGGCTCCAGCCCTTGATTTCTTTTTCTCTGGCTATGGCATCCTGCACCCATTGATACTCCTCGAACCATACAAGTTTATCCAGATTATAACGGCTGGTAAACCCCTTTACAATATTCTGCTTATGCTGCCAGACCCGGACTTTCAAATTATTGGTCATTCCGGTATAGGGGATTCCACGCTTTTTATTGGTTAAGATATAGGTAAAATAGGTCTTCATACTATATATGAACCCGGAATGGTGAATTCCTTACACTATTTTTTAAAAACAGTGTTGATTCTTTTTGGTATATCCCCAGTACATCGAGATCCTTCGTCAACCCAATGCAAAAGGCGCATTGGGTCTCCTCCCCGAGGGGTCGAGGGCAGGCTGGATGACGGTGCCTTGTGTAAAAGTTTTTGCGATCTTTTTACCGGTTAATTTTTTAACACGATTCGAAACCTGGCTTTACCTGATTCCAGATGAGCAATGGCTTCGTTTACCCGGTTCATCGGAAAGACCTCTGTTATGGGATAGATATCATGCCGGACGCAGAACTCCAGCATGGTTCGTGTCAAGGCCGGACTTCCTAAAGGGCTTCCTGCGACAGATTTTTCTCCTGTGAGAAGTGTAAAGGCAGGAATGGCCATAGGTTCTAAAACCGCTCCAACATTGTGAAATTTGCCTTTGGGTGCCAGTGCCACCAGGTACGAGTTCCAGTCCAGACTTACATTGGTCGTATTCAGAATGAAATTCAGGCTTCCGGCGATTTTAGCCAGTTCCTCGGGATTCGTGGAATCCACAACTCTGGTTGCTCCCATTTCCATAATAGACTTCTTTTTATCAGGGTTTGAGCTAAAGGCAATGACTTCACATCCCCATTTGTTCAGGAATTTAAGTGCCATATGGCCCAGGCCTCCGATGCCGATCACTCCAACTTTGTCAGTTGCTTTAACTCCTGCGAGAATGATCGGATTAAACACGGTGATCCCCCCGCAAAGCAACGGGCCCGCCTTGGCCAGATCGATACCTTCAGGCAGGGGAATTGCCCAGGACCAATGGCTGCGAACATGGTCTGCGAAGCCACCATGCCTGCCACCAATGGTGAATTCTGCAGAGGAACAGAGATGATGGGAGCCATCCATGCACTCATGACAGGACATGCATGATCCGGAGAACCATCCCAAACCGACCTTGTCCCCGGCTTTTACGTTCTTAACGGAATTGCCTGCTGCAACAACCTCACCAATAATCTCATGACCGGGGACAATGGGATAGGCAGTCATTCCCCAATCATTGTTGATCATGCTGAGATCTGAATGGCAGATTCCGCAGTTAATAACCCGGATATCAACTTGTTCAGCACCTAATTCTCCCATTTCATAAGAAAATGGCTTTAATTTTTCATGCGGGCCATGTGCGGCATATCCTGATACTTCCATATTTTATCTTGAGTTTAAAGTTTGGGTTAGTACGATTTCGAAGAAGTGGAAGCCACTCTTTTAGATCTGGGCTTATTCATTATATGATATGTACTTCCAATTCGATTTCAGGTCTGAGGCTGAAGTATTGAGGTTTATTTGTGTTCATAATTATTTTTTTTAGTCTATTAAAAATTTTATGGAGTTAGGACCATCAGCATCCTGAAAAGTTCTAAATCCATAGGAAGCTGGGGTGAATATTCTTACCCTATCTTTATGGCCTTTTAGCCAGTTAATCAATCTCCTCTGGCATTCAATCCAAAGTCTCGTTCCACTGCATCATACCACTCTTCATCGCTTACCGAATTCCAGTTTATCCATTCCTCATCGCTCATGGAGAATCTCCAATCTATAAAAGGGCTCGCATCGGGGCCTACCGGATGGCGAAGCTGCCAGGAATCGCTATCAGCAATTTCCAAAATTTTATCAGCGACGAGAGCAGCACTTGTCGGGTTTTGGAGTGAGGCGGTAAAGAGATCAGCCATTCTTTTGGAGTTCGGATAAATGGAGGTGTCTTCCTCGCTGATCTCATGAGCCATGTCGGTGTCGATGATTCCCGGCTGAACTATTCTCACGCGGATGTTAAATGGCTTCACCTCCTGAGCTAAGGCCTCACTCATGGCTTCCAAAGCAAATTTACTGGCTGAATACGGGCCTAACGGACTGCTCGCAAGCCGGCCGGAAACCGAACTTACATTGATGATGCTGCCGGATTTCTTTTTGCGCATTTCTGGTAAGGCACTTTTGATGCACCTGATCACTCCAAAATAATTTGTCTCCATTACTGCCTTAAACTCACTCATGGGCAATTCTTCAATAGAGCCATTTATTCCTAATCCGGCATTGTTGACCAACACATCGATTGTTCCATGTTTTCCGATAATCTCCCTGATGCAGGATGTGACTGATTCGTCTGAATTGACATCCATCGCATAAATGCTAACGGGCAGGGATTCCTCTTTGATTTTTTGCTTGAGAGCTGTTGCTCGTTCAGGATTTCTGAGAGTAGCAGATACCTGATATCCTGCTCTCCCAAATGCCAAAGCAGTTTCAAGACCTATGCCCCTGCTCGAACCCGTAATAAGTACTGTTTTCATATCATTATCCCTTTTTTTGTATTTACTTATAGTGTGTTTTCCAACTTCCCATGAATATAGACATAAAAACTTTCAACGGGTTAGGACAAACCGGTCAAATGTTTGCACTATTTGCGCATTGACTTTTTCAATCGCACTCCGGTGTTCATACTATATATAAACCCGGAATGGTGAATTCCTTACACTATTTTTTGAAATGGGTGTTACTTCTTTTTTGGTAATTCCCCAGCGCAGCGAGATCCTTCGTCAACCCAATGCAAAAAGCACATTGGGTCTCCTCTGGATGACAGGGGCCTCTATAAAACCAAAAACCGGCGTATGCAAAATCCCGGCATATCGGGTTTCGGGATACGCCGGTGCGGTGTACTCGCCAGGCCATTGTCATCATTGTTTGGAAGACTCTCACCCTTCAAAAACCAACCATTTTGACCGAAAAGTCCAAACATTTGCGCGGATAGTCCAAGATTTACCGCAAGTTAACGCTTACATTCAGCACATAACGGAGCAAGCTGAAAATCCGGAATGCACAAACAGAGTAAGCAATTAATATAACTAACATAGGTTCACGTATGGGAAAAATAAATAAATCAACAAGATTAATAACTTGTCTGGTAATTCTTGTTTTCATTTCAACTTTTACAGTCCGTAATGCAATAGCTCAGGAGAATAACCAGAGTGCAATTTTGTCAATAACAGAATTTACGATTAAATCCGGCCATGATACTCAATTCCGTGAAGGGGTTAGTGCATGGAAAACCTGCTACCTGGAAAATGACGGGGAGTGGGAATGGAATATGTGGAGACGGGTTCAGGGAGAAGGTATCGTATACGGGCTTACATCCTTCATGAATCATTGGGCCGAAATGGATGATGAAGATGAAGCTGGTGCGGCTTGTCAAAGTCTGGCGCAGAGTATGATTGTTCCCCATATTAAAAGCAGTGTAAGAAATATGTCCAGAACCATGCCCGATATAAGCAAGGCCCCTTCAGAGGCAATGGAAGTAGCTTCTGTTTTTTATTGGAGAGTAAAAAACGGCACCAAATTCATGAACACAGTCAGGTCAGTTGAATCTGCACTTCGGAAAGTGGAAGGTGAGCCTCGCGGTTATTGGCACAGCTCAATCGGCGGTGATTTAAATGCGCCCCACTACTTTGTTGTGACTCCCTATGCAGATTTTGCTGCTATGGATACACCCATGGATAGTGTTTGGGATGTGGTTGAAAAAGCCGATGGTAAGAAAAAACGTGATCAGCTCCAGGCCGATTACAGGGAATCCCTTGAGCAATCATG
>JBHJOO010000129.1:0-11352 GCA_050329675.1 Balneolaceae bacterium | reverse complement strand
GGACAGTATATGCAGCCAACAAAAATGCACCATCCCGTTATTGAATGGATTCATCCTGATCAGTTTGCTGAATATAAAGAAACAGGTGAAAAAATTAGCCTTGAACATGTTGAAAGCGGCCCTCTGGTTCGCTCTTCCTATCACGCAGAAAGGCATGTTTAGTAGTTATTTGATGAAAATGTAAATGTGATAAAAGAGTTGGTTTTGAATACGAATCTCAATTCGTTCAATTCCGGATAAATAGACTGATTTTTTAATAAAAGTATGCTTTCACTTGCAGTTGTACTACTATTGTGTTACCTGATCGGATCCATTCCGAGTTCAATCTGGGTGGGAAAAATATTCAGTGGTGTGGATATCCGAAAGCATGGCAGCGGAAATGCCGGTGCAACAAATACGTTCAGAATCCTTGGCTGGAAGTCAGGATCCCTCGTTTTAGCTATTGATTTTGCAAAAGGGTTTATTTGTACGGCTGTTATAAGCCAACTTGCCTATGAAATTGGGTCCGGGCCTGTCACCATTCATCCAAATTGGGAAGTTAATTCATTTCTATTGATAACCTGTGGCGCGTTTGCGGTAATCGGACATATGTTCCCCGTTTATGCAGATTTTACGGGAGGGAAAGGTGCCGCCACAGCTGCCGGTATGCTTTATGGTATTGAACCGATTTCGATCAGTATAACGGTTGCCATATTTTTGATAGTCATCTTTTCAACATATTATATCTCACTTGGCTCAATAACTGCAGCATTTGTATATCCGATATCGCAAGTGGTGCTTAGATATGTTTTTGGATGGGAAATAGACGGCAGTATCATCATTTTCAGCAGTTTGCTGGGCCTTGGAATCATTATCAAACATAAGGGAAATATCAAAAGGCTGCTGGAAGGTACAGAGAATAAAATTCAATCTTTTAAACCCTCGAAGGGCAGAATTAACCAGGATGAGGTAGAATTGTGAAAAAAATCAGCATAATTGGAGCAGGAAGTTTTGGAACAGCTCTTTCCGTTGTTCTTGGCCATGCCGGGTATCCCGTAGTTCTGTGGGCAAGAGAAAATGAAATAGTTGAAGGAATTAACAGAACCAGGAAAAACCCTGCATATATTACGGATGTTACATTACCCGAAAATGTAAAGGCTGAAAAAAACATCTCTCACACTGCAAGGGAAGGTGATTTAATCGTATTTGCAACTCCTTCTCATGCAATACGTGAAGTGGCCGGTATGTTGAAAGATGATGTTCAAAGAGATAGTATTGTAGTAAGCGTAGCAAAAGGAATTGAGCAAAATACGTTCATGACCCCGACCCAGATTTTGGCAGAAGTTCTTGATGGTATTGTGCTGGAAGATCAGATTGGAGCGCTTTCGGGGCCCAGCCATGCCGAAGAAGTGAGCAAGTTTAAGCCTACAACGGTTGTTGCAGCCGCTTATTCAAAAAGAGTAGCAAGAGAAATTCAAAAAATTTTTATGACACCTATGTTCCGGGTTTATACAAATAACGACATTGCCGGAGTTGAAATCGGGGGCGCAGTTAAAAATATTATGGCGATTGCAGCCGGTATTCTTGACGGAGCTGATCTTGGCGATAATGCCAAAGCGGCCCTCATTACAAGAGGCCTTCATGAAATGAAGAGAATGGGAACCATGATGGGAGCATCTCGTGATACTTTCTCCGGCTTAACCGGAATGGGTGATCTGATTGTTACCTGCACAAGTAAACACAGCCGGAATCGTTATGTCGGATACAGAATAGGTAAAGGCGAAAATCTGAAAGAGATAACCGATAGCATGAATATGATAGCTGAGGGTGTTAAGACCACCCGGTCTGTTTCTCAGTGGGCAAAACGGAACAAGGTGGAAATGCCGATTACTTCAGCAGTAAAAAAAGTGTTATTTGAAAACATGAATCCCGAAGACGCTCTTTATGAACTTATGACCCGTAACCCCAAAGAAGAAGTGTTGATTTAAAACAGATCTTTTTATTATCATATATCTGCCTTCTTATTTAAAGTAATTAAGATCATGTATTTTACTGACGGTGAAATTATCATCTCATCAATGAAGCCACAAGATTTGAAAAATTTGATTCAAACCGGTGAAAGTCATTATCTCGAATTTAAAAAAACAACCCCGCACCCGGGAAAAATAGTAAGAGAAATTAACGCTTTTACAAACTCAAAAGGGGGTACCCTGTTAATCGGGGTGGGTGATGATAAATCAATTACCGGGATTAATGAATTTTACGAGGAAGAATATCTTCTGCGTAAAGCAGCTGAAGAGCTGTGTGTGCCCTCTGTAAAATTAAAAATCGAGCTGGTCCATCTTCCCGAGAAAGATGTAATGGTGGTAACTGTTCCTGAAGCGATAAAAAAACCGGTTTATGTTAAAAACAAGCTGAAAAGACTGGTATATGTCCGGCGCCATGATGAAAGTGTTTTAGCCAGTGATGAAAGAATCGAAATACTAAAACACAAGAGTTCAGATGAAGGGGTTACTTTCGAATATGGTGAAAATGAACAACGATTATTCAGGTATTTAAATGAATATGGCGAAATTACTGTTGCAGATTATGCGCACCTGATTAACAGGACAAGTTATTCGGCGTCCAGAATTTTAATTAAACTTGTGAGTGCCGGTGTTTTAAACCTTTTTACTCGTAATGAAGTTGATTATTATACGTTCTCTGGTAATATTAAATAATATTTGTAATTGATTATGGCTTTAATGGATGACAATCTTGATGATGTAATTGCTTCACTTGTGGATGATGATGAAGAGGGAGGAAGCAATAAAGAAACAAGCGCGGCCGATACACGAACGGATAAGTTTACAGAGCCGGTTAAGCTGACAAGCCGGGCTGCAAAGCAGATCAAAAAAATACATTCTGATGAAAATCTGGATGATAATCTTTATTTAAGAATTGCTGTAGAAGGGGGAGGATGCTCGGGTTTAAGTTATAAACTGGGCTTTGATTTTAAAAATGAGAGCGATGAAATGGTTGAAAGTGAAGAGATCAGTATTGTGATTGATCCAAAACATATTATGTATCTTGAAGGAATTGAAATTGATTATCCTGATGGACTCGATGCCCGCGGATTTACCTTTAACAATCCCAATGCAAGCGAATCCTGTGGCTGCGGAACTTCTTTTGCGGTTTGATATGCAGCCGGTATCACACTTTTTTACTTTTTAAAAAATTGTAAACCATAGTTAAATTTCCGGTATGGGCATGAGCTATGACTGTAAAGTGGGTGCATTCTGTTCTTGTTTTTTTAATTTATTTTGCTTCCGGACACGTTGAAAACAACTCCTGGAAGACGATTGAAGGATTTGTTTTTGAATCAGGGAGCCATTATGCCCTGGAAGATGTAAATGTTTATCTATCGGGTACCTCTGAGGGAACAACAACGGGTGCAGATGGCAGTTTTTCTTTTCAGACACGGCTAAGCGGAAATTTTACGTTGGTTTTTAGTTACGTCGGATACAAAACCAAAAGTATTGCTATCACACTAAATGAACAGTTACGAACATATACCTATCATGTTCAGCTGAAAAGAGACAGGATTGAGCTCAATTCAATAAAAGTCGTTACCTCGAATGATAAGTGGCTCAGAAATTTGAATGAGTTTGAAGAGCAACTCGTAGGCAGGTCTGACAATGCCAGGCACACGTACATCGAAAATCCATGGGTACTTGAATTTGAAAGAGATCAGAGTAACCGTCTTTTCGCCAAAACCACATCTCCGCTTTCTATTGTTAACCGGGCGCTGGGTTACAAAATAAACCTTGATCTTGTTGAATTTGAATGGGCAGAAATCGATTTCAGATTTATGTACCTTGGCAGGTTACGGTTCGAGCCAATATCTGTATTTGACGCATCGGTACAGGAGCGATGGGAAAAAAGACGAAAAAATACGTATACAGGATCTTTCGAGCATTTTCTGCAAAGTTTATATCATTCCCGCTTAAGATCGGATGGGTTTACTGTTTTCAGGTTGGGGAGCAAGTTCGGATTAAAGATTCAGGAACTCGAGGAGGGCGAGCTGCGATATGAATTGATGATCAGGGGTATATCCTATTTCAGCGTTCCTGAGATTCGCGGTTTCCGACTCAACAAACCGGCAAGAGTTGAATTCAGAGGTAAATCAAACAGACCGGATTATGAAACACGGCTAATGGAACCGGTTGATGAGAATGGAATCTTTTTTGTATTTCCAAATGGCCATTTATTGAACCCGAGAAATATGAGGCTTGGCGGGTTATGGGGTGAACAGCGTCTTGCAGACCGTGTACCACTGGATTATTCGCCCTGATTAATTCATCCTTGCCTGAGCATGCAATACAAGTTCGTGAATTTGATCACTCTCAATGGTTATGCGGTTATTACAGTAATGACAAATTATTTCCTGGGTTTCGCCTTCCATTTCTTTCAAATCTGAATAACTTAGCAATGAGAGTGCATTAATAATCCTGTTGCGGTTACACCTGCAGAAAAAGTGAACCGGCTGCCGGTCGAGTTCACGAACTTTATATGGATTGGTTACAAGCCTCATAATATCATCGATATAGTGATTTTGTGCCAATAGACCGGAAATAACAGGAAAAGATTTTAATTTTGTTTGCAGGTTATCCATTACCGCATCGTCTGCATCCGGCAGGCGCTGTAATAAAACACCGCCTGAATGAATTACCGAGCCGTCATCATCCAATTGAAGATCGATCATCACAGCTGATGGAATTTGTTCGGACTGTGCAAGATAATGTGCAAGATCACTGGTTATGTCACCCTTTACAATTTGAATAGTACTGGTGCGGGGTTGTGCTTCATTGTAAAGGGTTTTTGAAACGGTTAGCAGGCCGGTTCCAATTCCATCTCCTATCGATTCGGATGGATAATCAAGTTCAGCCAGGGGGTTGCGAACATATCCGCGTACTTCCCCTGCGCGATTTGCTTCTGCCCGAATCATTGCTACAGGCCCGCTGCCATCAAGTTGAATCCGGATTCGTTCTTCACCCTTTAATTCGGCAGCAAGCAACATGGAAGCCGTAAGGGTTCTGCCAAGAAGTACCGTATTTAACAGTGAGAGTTGATGGCGTTTCTTTGCAGATCTGACAAGATCAGTGGATTTTACAACAGAGATTTTAAAATGCCCTTCCGGTGAAATTCCCTTTATCAGTCGATCCTTGAATTTAAATTTTTCTTTGAGTGACATGTCTGACGATGATTTTAATTTCATTTTCAAATATAAAACAAGCAGATCAAAAAAACCGTTTGGCTAAGATCTTGTCTTTTTTGGTTCACGCCAAAGGCGCAAAGTTGACGCAGATTCCGCCATGAATCCACAAGGAACGCAAACTAAATAGCATGGCACTTCATTACCCATATGGCTTTCTGCGAACCAATTAAATAAATAAAGGGCTGCCACCTTTCGGTAACAACCCTTTTTATCGCTCAACCATAAGCCAAATAAATAAAAGCGCCTTCAAAAGTATTGGATATTTGTAGCCACTCAGCTTCTGTTTCTTAGGTAAACTTCACCTTTTCTTTTAGAAAATTTACTGGATGATGTGTATATAGAGTCGATTCGGGCAATTTTCCGGAGCCTTTCTTCAGCGAGAATATTGGATGCAGTAAGCGAGGGTGTTTGGTTCTCGATCGAGTAATTCAGAATATCCAGAATCGTATCATAAATTCGAGCTGCTTTCTGTTGGGCCCTTTCCTGATTATATCCTTCGAGTTCACCCGATACGTTTATCAGGCCTCCTGCATTTATTACGTAATCCGGGGCATATAATATGCCAGCATCAAGAAGCATTTTGCCATGTCTATCTTCATTCTCTAAAACATTATTAGCCCCTCCGGCAATGATATCACATTTAAAATGATTTATCGTATCATCATTAATAACTCCTCCCAAAGCACAGGGGCTAAATATTTCCACATCAAGACTGTAAATATCATCAGGATCAACAACTTCAGCACCTGTTTTTGCTGCTACTTCTTCTGCTTTTTTACGGTATATATCGGTTATAAAAATCTTTGCATTTTCTTTACTGATATATTCAGCAAGATGTGAGGCAACATGTCCTGCTCCCTGGATTGCGATTCTCTTTCCTGCAAGGGAATCAGTGCCATATGCTTTTTTTGAGCAGGCCTTCATACCCATGTAAACTCCAAAAGCTGTCACAGGAGAAGGATCACCGCTGCCACCCAGTTCTTTGGGAATTCCGGTTACATATTTTGTTTCAGAAAAGACCCATTCCATATCCTGGACATCAATACCGACATCTTCAGCAGTAATATAGCGTCCCCCAAGGCTGTCCACATATCTTCCGAATGCGCGAAACAGAGCTTCTGTTTTATCTATATGAGGATCCCCAATAATAACCGCTTTTCCCCCGCCAAGATTAAGCCCGGAAATGGCAGCTTTATAGGTCATTCCGCGCGATAATCTGAGAACATCTTTTAATGCAGCTTCTTCAGATTCATAGGGCCACATGCGAACTCCGCCAAGAGCCGGGCCAAGTGTCGTATTATGAATTGCAATAATAGCTTTTAAACCTGCATCAGGCTGGTAACAAAATATGACTTGTTCGTGATCCCGTTCATTTAATTTCGAAAATGTAGGGAAGGCAGACTGTTTTTGTTTGTTGCTTTTAAAAACCGGTTTAGTATCAAACATCTGAAAATTCTTGAGTTATATAATAATTTCTAAAATTTATTTGGAAACGCTTCCACAACACTTAATACTAATGTAAGAAATTGAATAATATTATTCTACAGTTCTGAATTTTCTAATCTTTTTGAAATTCTGTCCCCTGAAATATCTTTCATAATATGATTTACAAGACACTACTCTTAATCTTACAATTTGATTACATTACGCTAACATGCGCAAAATGAGATTTCATCAAAAAGTATTCAATCTGGCTGAGGGGTGTGAAAGCCTGCTTCCTGTTCAATGATAACAAAACAAAGAATAACAAATGTTCTATCGGTGGGCTTATTCGAATCCGAAACAGGAAAAAATTATATCCTATTTACAGCAGGAACTCAATGTTCCTGAACAGATTGCACATTTATTGGTCATTCGCGGAATAGACAGCTTTGAGAGTGCAAAAAACTTTTTCAGGGCTTCACTATCCGATCTTTATGATCCATTTTTGATGACGGATATGGAGGCAGCTGCTCAGAGAATATGTGAAGCAGTAAGGCATAGCGATAAAGTACTTGTTTATGGAGATTATGATGTTGATGGTACAACAGCGACTGCCTGCATCTATACATTTCTCCGGGACTTTGGAGTAGATGTAGAATATTATATTCCGCACAGGTTTAAAGAGGGATACGGAATCAACAAAGAGGGTATTGAATATGCCGATAAAATCAATGCTGATCTCGTAGTTTCCGTTGATTGTGGAATTACAGCGTTTGAAGAAGCAAAGATGGCCAGGGAAAAGGGAATCGATCTGGTGATTTGTGATCATCATACTGTTGATGAAAACATTCCGGAGGCTATTGCCGTTTTAGATCCCAAAAGGCCGGATTGCCAATATCCTTATGACGGGCTTTCGGGTGCAGGTGTCGCTTTTAAACTTATACAGGCCTCGTTAACAAAACTTGGCTTAAAACAGAGCCTTGCCTATAAATTTCTGGATTTGGTGGCAATATCCATCGCTTCCGATATTGTTCCGATCATAGATGAAAACCGGGTTTTGATGAAAGAAGGATTGCATATGATCAATGCAAATCCAAGAACAGGGTTTAAGGCATTACTTGAGGTCATAAAGGTGCCTGCCGGCAATGTTAGCACGTCAACCATCGTGTTTTCTGTCGGACCGAGAATTAATGCTGCGGGAAGGATGGGTGATGCTTCTGCAGCAGTTGAATTAATGATTACTTCTGATGAAAATAAGGCCCGATCTTTTGCGCATGAACTGGAAGCCATTAATATCAGAAGACGCGATACCGACAGTAAAACGATGGAAGAGGCACTCGAAAAAATTGATAAGGAATACAATCTGGATGAAACGGCATCCATGGTTTTGCATGATTCAAACTGGCACCTGGGTGTTATCGGAATTGTAGCTTCAAGAATTGTAGACCTTTATTACAGGCCGGCCATCCTGCTGAGTACGGTAGACGGCCTGGTAAAGGGATCCGCTCGTTCAATCAAGGGGTTTAACATTTATGAAGCTTTAAAAAAATGTGAAGATCTGTTAATTCAGTTTGGCGGACACGAATTTGCGGCCGGATTAACGATGGAACAAAAGCATCTGCCGGAATTCCGGCGCCGAATGAATGAAATAGCATTTCGCGTTCTTTCAGAAAACGATTTTAAACCGGAATTAATCATAGATGACGATATTGATCTCAGTCATATAAACAAAAAATTCTGGAAGCTTTTAATTCAGTTCGAACCATTCGGCCCGGGAAACCACAGGCCGGTATTTGTGAGCAGGGACGTTTGTGTGGAGGGTGTACCGACCATTGTTGGCAATGGCCATTTAAAAATGAAAGTCAGCCAGAATGGTTCGGGTGTATTTGATGTGATTGGTTTTAATATGCACGAATTTCTTCCCCTGTTACGAAATTGCAAACAGAATAAAATTGACATTGCCTATGTTCTGGAAGAAAATTTCTGGAATAACAGGCGATCGATTCAGATGAGGCTGAAGGATATTCAGATCAATGAGAGAAACGAATCTTTTTAAAATCAGCTTCTTACAAATTACTCTTGCAGATATTGGGAAAACTCAACTTTTTGACTCATTGCGTTATCTGCATTGTGTTAAGAATAAAAAGCCCTTATATTTAAAATCTTCAAAAAAGGGACTGTAGCTCAGTCGGTAGAGCAACGGACTGAAAATCCGTGTGTCGGCGGTTCGATTCCGCCCGGTCCCACTTTTTTTAAAGCCTGTTATTTTTCAAAAGTCTTACAGGTTTTAATAGCTTTTCAATTTCACGAGCCTTTCCTTCCATCGCGTTTTGATTTTACCGGCTTTGGGCGTAACGAACGGCCGGAATGTCTGTCACGTACTTTTATCGGTTTCATTGGCAGATGCATAAAGTTGATAGGAATTTCCTCCGGGTCAGCTTGAACATCGGCGGCGATCATTTGCGAGGAGGGGTTTTTGGTGCTTGGTTTATCACGATTGCGAATCGCTTCTTCGGTCGCCGTACGAGCAATACGACTGGCAAGGATTCCATCATTTGCAGTGGGCATATCACCGGGTTTCCCGGTTTTCAAAGATTTGGCAAACTCTCTATACATACCTACAAAGCTCTTCTCCGGATGCCATGGAAGGTACTGAGTACCGTGTGAGTTTCGTAACTCAAAGGAATGTTCCTCACGATTATACCGTATCACGCCATCCGTACCAATCAATTCATAAAGAAAATGTGTCCGGGGATCCAGGGAGGTGGCATTATAGGAAAAACTCACTTCGACCTTTGTGTGTGCTCCACAGCTGTGCCCCATATGCAGATATACATGATCCGGGGCTTTGTAGGTATCCAGCCAGACTCCGATGCCATGTTGCCATTCCACTTCAGAGTCGAGCCACCAGCGCGCCAAATCGATCTGGTGAACCCCGCAATCAACAAGCGGCCCGCCCTCATTCATACGACCCGCCCGTAAGGGGGTATCCACCCGCTGACCGTCTTCGTTGACCTGCCACTTGCCGTGCAGATGCCAGTTATAAATGAGACGCAGCAAACGCACTTCTCCAATGGCCCTTTCCCGGAGGAGTCTGCGGATGTCGATGGAACTCTGGGAAAAACGATAGTTAAAGCCGATAAAAAACTGCAGCCCTGCATCGTTCATGACCTTCTCCATCTCAAGCATTTCTTTTTCGGTCATGGCAAGCGGTTTTTCACATAAAACGTGCTTTTGCGCTTTGGCAGCATCAAGCACGTTTTTATAATGCACTGGTGCCGGGGTGCAAATAACTACGGCATCGATATCGGAGGAGAAAAAATCCTCCTCTGTTGGATATGCATGTGGAACCGAAAAGCGCTGCTGCAACTCGACAGCACGCTCGAAGTTGTGATCGTAAAGTGCATCGATTTGAAGATCATTTACCTGTTTAATAGCTGGTAAATGACCTATCTCCGCGATCATCCCGCAACCGATTAACCCGATTTTTAACATATAAATACCTTTACTCCGGTTGAATCCATGCAATCAGTCAGTAATTCAACCTGTTGTATAGTTTTCGTTCGATTTAGAATACAAATGGTTCTCTTCTTCGTGGATATGATAATAAAATGGCTGATTGCCTGCAAAAACTTCGAGGATACCGATTGATTCTGTTTGTACGGGAAATTGTTTTCATCAGATATCCAGGTCTTCAAACAGCACCGAATCAGCAGTAGCTTAAATCTCACCCTATTTATTCAATTCTGTCATATTATATCTGAAAGGAATGTCCTCCGTTGCTTCGCTCACGCGCCAATTGAGTGCGTAATTTTCCTCGTATCCCACGATGCCCGCTGTTTGAGAGGCGTGCTGTCGAAGTGTAAGCTGTGCCCAGTGTGGGTTGGGCAGATCGTCTACATAATTGGAAATCGGCGCATCGATGTCGATGAGACCGTCATCAACCATACGGGCAAACAGGGTGCCGGTCACCGCTTTCGCTTTCTTTGCCTCTTCAAAAATCTCTGAATCAGTTGCATCACGAAGGCCTAAAGCACGAACCGATTCTGCTTCAATATCATCAAATGTACGGTTGATCCATGCGGCAATAGAAGGTGAAAGTTGTGCATCAATCCAAATTTTCATGCCGCAACAACCGGATGATCAATTTTCCCACGGGCATATTTGATTGCAGCTTCAATGTCTTCTTTCTCTAAGTCAGGTAACTCTTCCAATATTTGGTCGTGACTGAGACCAGCTGCAAGCAAATCCAGAATATCAACGACCCTTATTCTCATCCCACGAATGCAGGGTCAGCCTCCTCATTAATCAGGATTGGTTGTTATGCGTTGTTTCCAGTCTCCTTCCAGTCTTTCATTTTTGTAAAGTTTTGTTGCTGTCTATCCTAAATCTACTTAAAACTAAGTAGATATCATAGATTGAGGCAAAGGAGGTTAACGACCTTGCTCTTAAGCGGCGCATGCTTGAATTTTTTTTACTAAGTAATGAACTTTTTAGCTCAAAAACCATAAGCTAGCTACACTACGACGAGGTGCATCCGACTTGAAGCGCTGGTTATACCACATTATGAATGCATTTTTATCTAAATAGGTATGTTTAACGTAGCACGGAAAATTGTAACTGAGTTCCTAAACTAAACTGAAATAACCCGCATTCTTTACAAAAAGCAAACCAAGCATCCTCCTCATATCCAG
>JBHJOO010000340.1:0-6240 GCA_050329675.1 Balneolaceae bacterium | reverse complement strand
AGGGGATAAATGTTGAAAATTCTCCTCGTTGAGTCGTATGTTGCGCATGAAGGCTGTGAAACGGGATAAGGATTGCACAGAATAATGTAATAAAAGCTATCTTGAACATGGGACATCCTCTTTTTTTAGGCAGCGGTTTAAGGCTTTGGTTACTAAATTGAATTTTTCACTTTGCCGGCAATGATTTCTCTTCCTGCAACGTGTTCCTTTCAAATCTTTCACTTTAAAACCGCATTGTAAATAGGTACCGGTACTCATTTTTTGCCCAAAGTACCTAGGTACATATCAGTAAAACTCTGGGAAATAATGAGTTATGAGGTAATAATTTTTTTTGAAGGATGAATATTCCGGGTTGGCACGGGTTTGAATGGGTTGAAAGGTGGGGGAATGGGAAGTTGGTAGTATGTAGTATGTAGTAAGTAGTATGAAAAAATTAAATACTCACGACTACGAATGCAGATTGAAAGTTGAAAGCATGCTTGTATCAGCTCCGGGACTGTACAAGGGAAAAGGGAAAAGTTGAGCGTAGCGCTCCGAGCGTAAGCGATTCCCACGAAGTTGAGCGTAGCGAAATCCCGACAGTTAAAATCAATCCCAATGACAATTACATTCTTCTGTCGGGGTGAAAAGTTGAGAGGAGCACACCAGTCACGAAGATTTTCCGGAAATTACAGAATTCATGCCGGAGACATATCTGATCAACTCATATTCCCTTGCTGCAAGCGGAATTCACTCGGATCTTATCCCTCCTTCTGAATTCCATGCTACCCATTTTTCCCTTTTGCCTTTTCACTTCTCCCTCTATTCGCTATAGCATGATCCGGGATTAATCAAAATAGAGCTTTGAAAATTCATATAGCATCTTGTGACCTTTTAATCCCAGTTTGTTACAGTTATTCTGCCGGTGATTTTGAACAGTTTTATAGCTGGTTCTCAAAATGGCACCGATCTCTTTACTGGTTTTTCTTTGCTTAACCAATTTTAAAATCTTTATCTCCCGATTAGTTAAATGGATGTCTTTTGGTATAGCTTTATGTTCACTCTTCCCATTTAAATTTTTGGGGCCTGCCAAAAATGGACTTATATACGTAACATGTTTCAAAACATTCACCAGGCAGGTTTCCAATTCTTCTAATCCGCCTCTTTCATGAACAAACCCTTCAATTCCATGGATTAGACCCATACCTAAAAACTGTACGCTTCTGTCATTGAGAATAAATACCCTCCGAAATTCCTTATTCACATTTGACCATAACTCGAATACGGCTTGCCCTAAGGTATACAATATGTGTTCTTCAAAAATTAGAATATCAGGATCGATAACATAGACTTGATTGTCTTCAAAAAAATATTTTAAACTATTAGAATATGTCTTAAATCCTTTTCCGGTCAAAAAATGTTCAAATGCCTCATTGATCAGTATACTATCTCCGACCAAACATATTTTTACTTTGGACATTCAAGTTATACCCCCCAATCACAGTATATATTGCTAAATCTTTGCCCTCTAAAAGGCTTAACTTTAAAGAGATAAATGCAGTAGAATTGTTACATTCGCTAAAATTTATCAGATAAAAAACTGTACATATTTCAGTGAAAAACTTCATAATGGCGGTTTACAAAGTTTACAATAATATGCGTCTCTGAGCCTCAAACGGGAATTTTCCATTTTTATTTAAACACCAACTATTTCATCAATATCAAACCATTAGAAAAAGTACCTAGGTACTTTGGATAAAAAATGAGTACCTGTACCTATTTACTATGTCATCACGATCCGCTAAAGTAGGATAGAAACATATAAGCAGCTCACTTTTGAGCCAAAAATGAAAATATCCCCTGAATTTTTCTGATATGTACCCAGGCCTGAGCAGTTCTCTGGCACAGAAGTGTACATAACTGAATCATATATCACATACGGATGAAGCAGCCGGATAAAAGTCTTACAGGAATCAATGGAAGTAAAACCATGGGTTCCATTATAGAACAAAATGATACACAGCACTTCGGACGAGGCCCTGTCGTCCGGCAGGTAAACAGGATCATTGACCGGGCTATTGACGAAAAAGCCAGTGATATACATTTCGAACCTTACCAGGAAAGTTTCAGAGTTCGTTATCGTCTGGATGGTGTGTTGCAGACGGTGGGTGAACTTGCGACCGGGCAGAAAGATGCGGTGATTTCCCGCCTCAAAATCATGGCAAATCTGGATATAGCCGAAAAACGGCGGCCTCAGGACGGGCGGATCCGCCTGGAACGGCAAACCCGCAAGATAGATTTAAGGGTGTCCACGCTTCCTACCGACTTTGGAGAAAAAATTGTGCTGCGTATCCTGGATAAGAACAGTCAGCAGCTCGATCTGGAAACACTCGGATTTGAAAAGCGGAATCTGGAGATTTTCCGTCGGGCGATCCGGCATCCATACGGCATGATCCTGGTGACCGGTCCGACCGGCAGCGGAAAGACCACCACGCTGTACGCTGCTTTGAACGAGCTAAACTCACAGCAGGTTAATATCACCACGATTGAAGATCCCGTTGAGTATAACCTGGAAGGTATCAACCAAACGCATGTGCGCAGTGATATCGGGCTGACATTTTCCAGCGTGCTGCGTTCCATTCTTCGCCAGGATCCAAACATTATCATGGTAGGAGAAATACGTGACTGCGAGACGGCTGAAATTGCCATTCGGGCGGCATTGACCGGACACCTGGTGTTTTCAACCCTGCATACCAATGATGCGCCCTCTGCCATCACCCGTCTGCTGGATATGGGGATCGAATCTTTCCTGGTGGCATCCTCTGTGCGCCTGGTGATGGCTCAGCGATTAATCCGGAGAATATGTACTGATTGTAAAAGCACAAAAGAAGCTGATCCGGTACTCATCAGAGAACTTGGCCTGGAGAACCGGACAACATCCGTACCGGCAGGCAAAGGGTGCGAAGCGTGCAATGCTACCGGCTATAAAGGGCGTACGGCCTTAATGGAGCTGATGCCGGTAAGCCCCAGGCTGGCCGAAAGCATCTCAGCAGGAGCGGGATTGCATAACCTGAAACAACTGGCCGGTGAAGAGGGCATGATAAACCTGCGTATGGCAGGCATTCAAAAAATAAAAGAAGGAATTACCACGCCGGAAGAAGTTTTAAGAGAAACGGTGATTTAAGTTAAAAGTGAAAAGTGAAAAGAACTCACATAGAACATAAAAAGTATAGAGCAAAGGGTATTGAGCCTGGTGTAAAACCGGGCCATGGCATCGCCATGCGCTGTGCGCTATGCTGCTTGCGATTTTATTTCAGGGGTCAGGGAGGCGCTGTCTTGAGTCTTTTGTTACTGTTAACTATCCCAACCCAGGGTATGGCTCAGTCTCTAACAAAAACAGATACACTGGCAGCCGCGCAGGCAGTTCCTGAGCAATATGAGGATCTGCGGGAAACTCTTCGGCAAGTGGCCGACAGCACACAAATTGTGCTGCATCCCGACCGTCTTCCGGAAACGGCTTTTCTGCCCATTACCAATCTCAATGTCAGGGATATGGACGTACGGGATCTTCTCCGCGGACTCGGGCGTGAATACAATCTGAACATCATCGCAGATAATGGTTTAAACACGAAAGCTACCGTCCGGCTCTCCGGCCTGCCTGTTATAGAAGCACTGGTGCACATTTGCCTGGAACATAGCCTGCGGTTAATTCAGTCAGGCCAGGTGCTTCGCATCAGCAGATATATTCCTCCGGAGACTGTAAAAAAACCTGAAATTCCTGACATCTCTTTCCGGGACAGCCTGATGACACTGGATCTGATGAGCGATGAACTGGATCTTGTTGTTAGAAGAATATCCGAACTGACCGGGAAAAATATCGTGATCCGCAATGGAGTTTCCGGCCGGCTTACCGGATTCCTGCAAAATATTTCTTTCAGGCCGGGATTGGAAACGATTTTGAGAAACAATGGATTTTCCCTCCGCGAACGGGACGGCATCCTGCTGGTAGACCGGGGCGGGCGGTCTTTGTCTGATGAGGGTGGCGGCAGCGGCCCGTCATTCTGGGTGAATGTAAGCGAGGGTCTGATCAGCATGGACGTGACCAATGCCCGGATACCGGATTTGATCAACGAGATCGCCTTACAAACGGATGTTAACCTGGTAACTTATAATCTGCCTGATGGAACACTGAGCGCCAGAACCGTCGATCTTGGCCTGGAGCAAACATTTGCCTACCTGTTCCGCGGAACCAACGTAACCTATCGCAAAGAGGGAAATATCTATGTGATCGGTGATAAAAATACAAGCGGCATTGCTACGAACAAACTAATTCGCTTGAATCATCTCCGGGCCGATGTAGCGATGGAGTTGATTCCGGAAAGCATCCTGATTGGGGCCTCTGTACAGATTGTAAAAGAACAAAACGGCCTGCTGGTCATCGGCACCAATGATATCATCCTGGAACTGGAAAGCTTTATCCGTGAAATCGACTATCCGACGCCACAAATATTGATTGAGGCGTTGGTCGTAGACCTGAAATCAACGGATCTTTTTGAACTTGGAACAACCCTGGGCTACAAGGTTAAGCCGGACGAAGGTTTTGAACTTGGCGAATTTGGTACTTTCGGAACCCTGGATTCGGGAGGAAGTCCTACCGGAGGCCTGACTCTTCAGGGAGACGGAGAAACCGTAAACAGATTATTTGCTGTGGATGGTGATCTGTTCGGCATTAAAAATCTGGGCGTTCTCCCTTCGGACTTCTACTTCCGCATTCAGGCACTGAGCCAGGAAGGAATCATGAATATCCGTTCGAGGCCTCAGATAGCCACTCTCAACGGACATACGGCAAGTATTGAAATAGGCACAACCCAATATTTTATTCTCCGGTCGACGACACCGTTACGTTCACCTCAGGATGTGGTTGTACAGGAAAGCGAGAGGTTTGAAACCATTGAAGCCAATGTAAGTCTGAAAATTACACCCTGGGTGAGCGCTTCGGGTGAAGTGACCGCTGAAATCCAACCGCAGTTTAATACCCCGGTTGGCAGTTTCAGTCCCGACGTGCCTCCAACAATCAACAGCCGCGTACTGGATTCAACGGTGCGTTTGAAAGACGGAGAAACCATCATCCTTGGCGGGTTGATACAGGATTCGGATGTCAGAAGCTATAATAAAATCCCGATTCTGGGTGATATACCACTATTAGGAAAATTGTTTTCAAATCGAAGTACCAGTACAGTGAAATCCGAACTGGTGATATTTATTACACCTCATGTTTTTTATGGAGACGAGGC
Source organism: Balneolaceae bacterium (assembly GCA_050329675.1). GTDB lineage: Bacteria > Bacteroidota > Rhodothermia > Balneolales > Balneolaceae > CAYVBJ01. Next base: position 967 of record JBHJOO010000340.1, on the reverse strand, counting down.
GGACAGCCGCCGGTGGAAAAAGCTGCGTGACGATCTTGATATTGACATAGAATAAGATAATGACTATGAAACTTCCATTTTTACAACATACCGGTATTGGAATTCATCTTGGCAGCCGGGGTATTCGATGGGTAGAGCTTTCACGCATACGGCACAAGATTTTTATCAGGCAATCGGCATTTCAGGCTGTAGTAAACGGAGATTTCAAAACCGCCCTCTGTGAACTTGTTGATCGGATGCGGCCTTCAAATCCTTATGTAACGGCAAACCTGAATCCCGCCGATGTGCACCAAATAGTATTGGAGGTTCCTTTTCATGATGATGAGGAAGAACTCGGCGAATGGCTGGCCAATGCCCCTGGAAAACTGCTCCCGGAAGATGCAAGCCTTGAGGAATTTGCAGTTTGCCATTACCTGTATGGTGACCCGGAAGAAGCACAAAACTGCCTCTTCGTGATGGCCCGGAAAGAAGCGGTGGAAGCTCGAATTGAGCTGCTTTATTCAGCGGGACTACATCCGGTAATTCTGACTACCGGTGACCTTGAGGCCGGTTATGGAATGATGTTCGACCGGAATTTTATTGCAGCTCATGCCCTGTTAATCAAATCATTCGAAAATCGTGGCTGCCTGCTGGAATATCAGAAGGGATTGTTAGTTGGATTTCATGCATTCCCCGAAGCTGAAGACGCAATTGAGCTAATCGAAGAGGCACATTCCATGTTTGCAAGCAGTTCCGGTTACCTGGACGGGGAGGCCGGCGGCCAAATTTATCTGGCCTCTGAGCAGATATTAAACCATTCAATGAGTGACATGAAGCCTGGAATTAGGATTCGGGAATTGAATCCGCTTTCTCATCTCACGTTCAACAATGAAATTCTTTCGCCCGGCCTGGCGGTGGCCTGCGGCATGGCCGTCAAACAACTTTATCCCGGTCTTGATACAATCAATATGTTGGAGGCTGCCTGTGT
>JBHJOO010000302.1:0-9762 GCA_050329675.1 Balneolaceae bacterium | reverse complement strand
TCCCCACTTTAATCTGAGATAAAGTCTCACAATTAAATTGATATTCTTTGGCTTTTGTTGAAAAGATTTTAGCAGAATTTTCCAGCTTTATGTGGGGAATGCCGATGGTTGTGCTGCTCGTCGGTGGAGGATTGTATTTTATATTCTATTCCCGTTTCGCTCCATTTTTATATTTTAAGCATGCTATTGAACTTCTGAGCGGCCGTTATGATGACCCTGATGATCCAGGAGATATCAACCATTTTCAGGCTCTTTCAAGTGCTCTTGCGGCAACCGTTGGCCTTGGTAATATCAGTGGCGTTGCCGTTGCTATTTTTATGGGTGGCCCCGGTGCTCTATTCTGGATGTGGATTAGTGCCGTTGTTGGTGTAGCAACCAAATTTTTTACGTGCAGCCTTTCAATTATGTACCGGGGAAAGGACTCTCTGGGTAAAGTTCAGGGAGGTCCCATGTATGTAATTGTTGAAGGCCTCGGCAAAAAATGGAAACCACTCGCTATACTTTTTACTCTTGGCGGCCTTTTTGGCCCGCTTCCCATCTTTCAGGCAAATCAGCTGACTCAAATTTTAAGGGATGTGATATACATTCCCAACGGTTTTGCTACAGAAGCGTCGCATCTTGGTGCTGATGCTGTAACGGGCCTTGTTCTTATATTTCTCGTATCTCTGGTTATTTTTGGTGGTATCAAACGTATTGGCCACGTAGCTGCCCGTCTTGTTCCATTTATGGTTGCTTTTTATGTCACATCCGTTCTTATTATCCTCGCTTTTCACATTGATGTGATTCCCTACTACTTCAAACTGGTATTTACAGATGCCTTTACTGGTGAAGCCGTTATGGGGGGCGCAGTCGGAAGCCTGATCGTAATTGGAATACAACGTGGAGCCTTCTCAAACGAAGCGGGAATCGGAACCGGCTCCCTTGCTCACGGAGCTGCGAAAACCAAAGAGCCTATCCGCGAAGGCCTCGTTGCAATGATGGGTCCGGTTATTGATACTATCATAATTTGTTCAATGACGGCCATGGCTATTCTTGTTACCGGAGTCTGGCAGGGTACGGAAGCGAATGGCGTTACCATGACACTGCTGGCATTCAATGATGTGTTTGGCATATACGGTGCATATCTTCTCACTTTTTCTGTTGCCATTTTCGCTATCAGTTCCATGCTTACCTACTCTTACTTCGGTACCAAATGCCTCGGCTTTTTGATTGGTGCCGAACGCCAGCACTGGTATAATTATTTTTATGTTGTATCAATCATGTTTGGAGCTATTGCCTCTATTGATGCTGTGATTAATCTGATAGATGGTATGTTTGCTGTAATGGCCATTCCTACAGTTACCTCAGCCATTCTTTTATCCCCTAAAGTGAGAGTTGCTGCAAAAGATTACTTTTCGAGAATCGGTACATTTAAGATTTACAAATAGGTTCGAAGCTTATATCCCGGAATGAATTCGGGGGCTACAAGATCGTCCGCAGCTATGCTGCTTCCTGCTTATAAAACAGAATCCGCCAAGGTTGAGTGAAGCGATTTCTCCCGAAAGTAATAAATTATAAAAGAGACAAATGAATAACTCTGTTGAGGTTAAATGCAGTGAAATCCCGACAGTGAGAAATTTGACCAGAGACAGATGCAGAACTTGAGTTAGCTTAAAAAAAAACCCGAACCGGAAATCCGGATCGGGTTTTAAATGCATTATGAATTTATGAGAGAATTGAGCTTTTGATTACATCATTCCGCCCATGCCTCCCATTCCGCCCGGCATTCCTCCGCCTGGCATTCCGTTGTCATCGTCATCACCTTTTTTGGAAGGTTTCTCAACAACAACAGCTTCTGTTGTCAGTAATAATCCAGCTACCGAAGAGGCGTTCTCAAGTGCGGTTCGCGCAACTTTGGTTGGATCAATAACACCTGCTTTAATCAAGTCTTCATACACTTCTGTACGTGCATTAAATCCAAAAGCGCCTTTGCCTTCTTTTACTTTTTGCACCACGATCGAGCCTTCCACACCTGCATTATTTGCAATGCTTCTCAGCGGAGCTTCAAGTGCTCTTCGGACAATGTTAAATCCGACTTCATGATCAGGTGTTTCAGCTTTCAATCCGTCAAGTGAACTTATTGCTCGAATGAATGCAACACCGCCGCCGGGTACGATACCTTCTTCAACAGCAGCACGTGTTGCGTGCAGCGCATCTTCCACCCGGGCTTTCTTTTCTTTCATCTCAACTTCTGAAGCAGCTCCAATATACAGAACGGCAACACCGCCACTCAATTTGGCAAGCCGCTCCTGCAGTTTCTCACGATCATAGTCAGATGTTGTATTTTCAATCTGAGTTTTGATTTGATTGATGCGGGCTTTGATATCATCCTGCTTTCCTTTTCCGCCAACAAGAGTAGTGTTATCTTTGTCGATATTAACACGATCGGCCTGGCCGAGGAAATCAAGAGTAGCATTTTCAAGTTTGTACCCTCTTTCTTCACTAATCACTGTGCCACCGGTCAATATGGCTATATCTTCAAGCATTGCTTTTCTTCTGTCGCCAAAACCCGGTGCTTTAACAGCAGCGATTTTCAGTGATCCTCTGAGCTTGTTTACAACCAGTGTTGCAAGAGCTTCGCCTTCAACATCTTCAGCAATGATCAAAAGTGGTTTGTTGGTTTGAATAACCTTTTCCAGAATTGGAAGCAGGTCTTTCATATTCGAAATTTTCTTATCGAAAATGAGAATATAAGGCTCTTCCATTTCCGTGGTCATGGTATCACTGTTCGTCACAAAATAAGGTGACAGATAACCACGATCGAATTGCATACCTTCAACAGTGTCGAGATAGGTTTCGGTTCCTTTGGCTTCTTCAACAGTGATAACACCGTCTTTGCCAACTTTTTCCATCGCATCAGCAATGAGGTTACCGATCGTTTCGTCGTTGTTTGACGAGATTGTTCCAACCTGAGCAATTTCATTGCGGTCACTGATCTCTTTACTCTGTTTTTGAAGTGCTTTTACAATTTCAACCACAGCGATATCGATACCCCGCTTCAGATCCATCGGGTTTGCACCCGCGGTCACATTTTTCAAACCGGTTGAAATTATCGACTGAGCCAATACAGTAGCAGTCGTGGTTCCGTCACCAGCTATATCACTGGTTCTGGAAGCTACTTCACGCACCATCTGTGCTCCCATATTTTCGACTTTATCAGCCAATTCAATTTCCTTGGCTACGGTAACACCATCTTTGGTAACAGTCGGGGCTCCGAATGATTTTTCGAGCACCACATTGCGGCCGCGAGGGCCTAATGTTACTTTTACGGCATTAGCCAGTTTGTCAACACCGCGTTTTAAAGCATCACGTGCTTCGGCGTCGTAATGAACAAGTTTAGCAGACATAATTATTTTAGTTTTTAGTTAATGTTTAAATTTTTTATTGGGTTTAACATGCCTAAGATATGATTCCGAGAATATCGGACTCGCGCATGATTAAATATTCTTCTCCGTCAAGGGTAAGCTCTGTACCGGAATATTTTCCGTACAGTATTTTATCACCTTCTTTTACTGATATATCAATCTTGGTACCGTTTTCAACTTTACCAGGTCCGGCTGCAATTACAGTTCCACGTTGTGGTTTTTCTTTTGCAGTATCCGGAATAATGATACCCGAACTTGTTTTTTCTTCAGCATCATCGGGTCGAACCAATACACGGTCACTCAATGGTTTAATACTTGCCATAGGATTTTCTCCTCAGTTATTTAATAGTTAATTGTTATTTGTTTTGATTAAAATCGTTTAGGCAATCAGCAATATCATGCCCTTATTTAGTCATATACAATTTACGCAACTACCATACCAAACTTTATAAACAGCCAAATTTTTTAAGTGGCACCGAAATAATCACTGATTTAAGCCGTGATTTAAATAAATAATCGAAATGAGAGTCGAAATTTCAGTTCAAAATGTCAAGTTGTTCAAGGCGGGCTGTCAACTTTGCATACATTTCAGGCTCCCATGCCTCTGCCCTTAAATCAAAATTAAATTCATCAACCGGTAAATCTATTCCAAGTGTTTTGAGTGCATTGCTTAATTTTTTCCTTCGCTGATTAAAGGCTGTCCTCACCACTTTTTTCAGGTTTATATCACTGCAAGCCAGTTCTTCTTTTCCAAATGTAAATTGAACGACACTGCTGTCAACTTTTGGCTTTGGAATAAATACATTGGGTGACACATCAAATAATATTTTCGGATTGCTGAAGAGCTGTAACTGAACACTTAATATGCCATATTGCTTATTACCCGGTTCAGCAATAATTCGATCTGCTACCTCTTTCTGCATCATAACCGTTACACTGCTAAGGTATTTTCGAATATCCATGACCGAAAAAAGTATCTGGCTTGTAATATTATAAGGCAGATTTCCAATGAGGTGAATATCCTTTTCTGTTTTCAGAACCGGGCCCCAGTCTATTTTTAAAACATCCTGTTTTATTATATCCAGACCCGGAAATTTCTGTTCAAGTACTTCTACCGCCCGCTGATCAATCTCTATTACAGTAATATTTTCAAAATTTTGCACCAATTCTTCAGTTAAAGCACCAGTACCGGGACCAATTTCTATAATTAAATCACTATATTTCGCTGGAATAGAATCCGTAATTTTTCTGATTATATTCCTGTCTCGCAGAATATGTTGCCCCAGGCTTTTTTTTGTTTTGAATGATTTTACCATTTTCTGAATATATATCTTGCGTTAAACCTATGTTTAATTAGATTTAACTCAGATCTTTTTTTAATTAAATACCAGCTTTACTAAATGGAATTGAATCCGCTTGATACCGAACAAATTGGTGTTCAGACTCTGGAAAAGAGACTGATGAAATCGGAATCCAATATAACTCTAAAGATTGGCCTGCCAAAGGAAATATCAAATGATGAACGAAGAGTATCTCTTACGCCGGGTGGTGTTTCAATATTAAGGGCAAATGGACATGAAGTCTTTTTAGAAAAAAATGCTGGTATTGATGCGCATTTTACAGATAAAGAGTATGCTGACGCCGGTGCTGAAATTGTTTATACCGCTGAAAGCATTTATAAAAAGTCTGAAATGATTGTAAAAGTAGCCCCTCCTACAGAACAGGAGCAGGAATGGATGCAGCCAAATCAGATTTTACTTTCGGCACTTCATCTTGGAAATACAACCGAAGGTTATTTGAAGAAGCTGATGAATAAAGGTATTTCCTCCATTGGATACGAATTTATCATGGGTAAAGACGGGGAATTTCCACTTGTCAGGATGATGCATGAAATAACCGGATCCATGGCGGTTCAGATTGCAGCTCACTATCTTGAAAATAACAGCAATGGGCAGGGTATTATGCTGGGAGGCATATCAGGTATTCCTCCGGCAACTGTAGTAATACTTGGAGCAGGTATTACTGCTGAATATGCTGCTCGAACCGCACTCGGATACGGTGCACAAGTGTTTGTAATGGACAATGACCTTGCCCAGCTTCGCCGTCTTGAAAATGCACTTGACCGAAGAATCATTACAGCCATTGCCAATCATCAATATTTAACTTCTGCCCTTGAATTTGCCGATGTGGTAATCGGAGCTGTATTGACTGAAGGTGAACGGGCTCCCTGTATGGTTGTCGAATCCATGGTGGCACAAATGAAATCAGGCAGTGTGATTGTGGATACCGTAATTGATCAGGGTGGATGTATAGCAACCAGCCGTCCGACGACTCACTCTGATCCGGTATACGAAAAGTATGGCGTGGTTCATTACTGTGTTCCCAATATTCCTTCCAATGTTGCCCGAACGGCCACTCATGCACTGAATAACGTAATTGTCCCGTACCTGCTTTCTATCGGCGATGCAGGCAGCATCAGGGAGTGCCTCTGGAAAAATACCGCTCTCCGCAACGGAACCTATGTTTATAAAAAACATCTTACCAAGAAATCTCTTTCCAAGATGTTTAATATTCCCTACAGGGAAATTGAAATGCTGATAGCTTCACAAATTTGACCATGGTATCAGGTTCAGAACTTAGTGAAAAAAACTATCGCCGGATCTGTTTTATAAACTGGGCACTCTCGATTCCTCTCATGTTACTTTTTGCCTGGCCATATTATTTTATTTGTTATCAGCTAAACATAGAAAGAATGATTGCTTTACCCGGATCATTTACCTTCGCCCTGCCATTTATGATAACAATCCTACACGGACATGTCACATTGGCGTTAGGTTTTACCCACCGGCATCATTATTACAACTGGCTGCAGAATTTTCCACTTACGTATGGTTTGCTTTTCCATCCAACGATTGTAAGAACACGATTTCGCTTGTCGCTGTTGATAATCAGTGGTCTGCTTTTTATTACCGGAGTATTGATTTATGTTTAGTTTAACACAGACAGCCTGTTGAACACTGACAGCCTTAAACATTGACAGCCTTCAGAAGGCTGTCAATGTTTTTGGAATTGATATTTCACACATCAATACGCCTTGCCGTTCTTAATCTCATCAACGACCGATGGATCAAGAAGGGTTGAGGTATCTCCAATATTTTCAATATCTCTTGCCGCCACTTTACGCAAAATACGGCGCATAATCTTGCCGGATCTTGTTTTTGGAAGCCCGGGTACAATCTGAATTTTATCCGGTTTGGCAATCGGGCCAATAATTTTTGTAACAAGATCATGCAGTTCTTTTTTGAAGGCCTCTCCGTTTGTAACATCTTCATCGCATATCAAAAAACCATAAATTCCCTGGCCTTTTATATCATGGGGATAACCAACAACCGCCGACTCAACCACTTTGGGGTGCTCATCAAGAGCATTTTCAATCTCGGCCGTACCCAGCCTGTGGCCGGATACATTCAGCACATCATCTACCCGTCCGGTAATTCTGTAGTACCCATCTTCATCCCTCAAACAGCCATCACCTGTAAAGTAATAGCCCTTGTACGAACTCATATATGTTTTCAGATACCGTTCATGATCCCCCCAAATTGTTCTTGCAATCGACGGCCATGGTTTTTTAATGCATAAATTACCGGAAACACCATTTCCTTTTATCTCTTTGCCGTTTTCATCCATTAAAACCGGCTCAATTCCGGGCAGGGGCAAGGTTGCATATCCCGGCTTGGTTGGTGTAACACCGGCCAGGGGTGATATCATAATACCACCGGTTTCAGTCTGCCACCATGTATCCACAATCGGGCACTTACCTCCTCCGATGTGATCATGATACCAGTGCCAGGCTTCTTCATTAATCGGTTCACCAACGGTTCCAAGAACTTTAAGTGAACTCAGATCATATTTATTAACATACTCGATACTCTCTTTCATCAGTGCCCGAATAGCTGTTGGCGCGGTGTAAAAATGTGTGACCTTATACTTCTCAATTACTTCCCAGAAACGGCCCGGATCCGGATAGACCGGTGTTCCTTCAAAAATGATTCCCGTATTACCATTAAATAGTGGTGCATATATGATATAACTATGTCCGGTAATCCAGCCTGCATCCGCTGAACACCAGTAAATATCTTCTTCTTCAACCTGGAATACATTTCTCAGGGAGTAGCTTGTATAAACCATATAGCCGCCACAGGTATGCAGTACTCCTTTAGGTTTTCCTGTTGAACCGGAAGTGTAAAGTATAAACAGTGGATCCTCTGCATCCATTTCAACGGCAGTATGTTCTTTTGAAGCATTCCGGATCAATAAATGCCACCATTCATCCCGGCCCTCAGTCCATTTGATTTCTCTGTTGGTTCTCTGGCAAACAATTACATTTTTAACTGTCGGGCAGCTTTCAAGTGCTTCATCCGAGATATCTTTTAAAGGCACGTGTTTGTCGCCGCGCCTCAGGCCGTCGTTTGTAATCAGCATTTTGGCATCACAATCCTGAATACGTTCGGATAGTGATTGAGCTGAAAACCCTGCAAATACGATGGAATGGACCGCTCCCACCCGCGCACATGCAAGAGCCGATATCACCAGTTCCGGAGTCATTGCCATATAAATACATACACGGTCACCCTTTTTGATTCCCTTGCTCTCAAGTACATTGGCGAAACGGCACACATCATCATAGAGCTGACGATAAGTGATTGTCCGGCGAAAACTGTCGGGGTGATTCGGCTCAAATATAAAAGCTGTTTTATTTCCGATACTGTTTAAATGACGATCAAGCGCATTTTCAGTTACATTCAGTTTCCCGCCTTCAAACCATTTGATATCCCCTTTTTCAAAACCACCGCTTTGAACCTTATTCCATCTTTTTCTCCAGTAAAATGTACCGGCTTCGTGTTCCCAGAAAGCGAGACGGTTTTCTTCGCTCTGTTTGTAAATATCTTTGTACTCTTCAAATGATTTAATATTGAGCCACATATGTTTACCTGATTCATTAAAATGTTAGCAAATTGTTCATCTGCATGTCATACAGAAGTTTCTCTATGTTGTGGTTTTTTCAGGGAATATTCAAGTCAAAATTTCAAAAAATTACAGGCTCAAGGCTTTTGAATATTCTAATCATCCCCTATCTGGTTGGTGACATCATCCTGGCTCTTCAGCTTATAGCAGTCGTGAAGGCGGCTTACAATTCTTGATTTTTTTGTTCGCACATTTGCTTCGGATAGCCTGAATTGCCTGCTAAGGCTCTTTGTTGTGGCATCGGGATTTGCAAAAATGTATAGAATAAACCGTTTGTTCTTTTTGCCAAGCTCCTCAACACACTCGCTTAGAATTCTCTGACGGTCTTCCTCCACCAGATTTTCAAATTGCTGCTCGGGCTCAACAATGTGGTCAAGAGAATCTTCACTATATGCAAACCGGTGCTGGTATTTTGTATAACGAATATATTCGTTTCGCACCGATTTAATCAGATAGCTGAAAATATACTTGCTATTCCGGATTTTGTCCCTGTGAATTTGTTCGAAGACATCCAGGCAGGCCTGTTGTACACACTCTTTTGCGGTTTTTTTATCGGCATTCATAACCACCTCAAGATAATCGACAAGCCTGGGCATAACTTCCCTTAAAACGTTATCCGCCGTCTGCCTGTCGCCGTCCTGCAGTGCTTCTACCAATTCCGAATAATTAAACCGTGTCACAAATTCAGCTCATACTTTTTGTTATTTATGAAGTACTGCCAACGCCTCTAAATATAGATGAAAATACTGATTTTTCAGAATAAACATGAAATATCATGCCGGTACAGTCAAAATTTAAATTTCATCTATTGTATAAGTCACATTTGAAATGTCGGTTATGTCATTCCGAATGCATTCGGAATAACTTTTTTCCCGCAACCGCACTATTAAACCTGACGCGACATTAGTTGCAAAGGTAGATGAACCTGTCTATTCAAATGATAGATATTCTTTTGGGAATATACATGGATATCAGGTTCAAGTAAATGATTTTTTAATTTTGGATCCTGGAAAATTATTTTAATTAAGAAAAAATTCTTACCATATTATCCACACTCAGGTTTCACTATTCTTCCCGGTACCATTTTTTGATCCTGCTTTTAAGCAAATAAAAAAGTTATCCACATTTCAGATGAATCCGGAATGAATTTGTTACAGTTACAATCATTTTTTAATAAATATTTTACAATCATCTGTTTTATTAAAAAATTCTTATGTTTTGTTAACGCACCCGAAAACGCTGAAAAACAGGGATTTATGCCCTGTATTATGCGATTATTAAAAAATAAAAAAGGGGTGGATTATTAGAAAAAAATAACTTACACTATAAAGTG
>JBHJOO010000484.1:0-3741 GCA_050329675.1 Balneolaceae bacterium | reverse complement strand
AAATATTCGGTACTGCAGGCGGCTGCCGGAATAAAAGACCTCGTAGCTAAAGCAAAAGAGCTGGAAATGCCAGCTGTGGCACTTACCGACATGGGAAATATGTATGGTGTTTTCAGCTTTGTGCAGGAAGCTCACAAAGCCGGTATAAAACCTGTTGTAGGTTGCGAATTTTACCTGACAGAAGATCGCCACAAAAAGAAATTTACCCGGGAGAACAAAGATAAACGATATCAGCAGGTACTTTGGGCAAAGAATATGACGGGGTATAAAAACCTGTCCAAATTAAGTTCAATCGGTTTTATTGAAGGATATTATCACAAATATCCGAGGATTGATAAAGAGATCATTGTGGAATACAGAGATGGATTAATGGCATCAACAGGTGGGCTTTACTGTGAAGTACCGGATTTGATTCTGAATAAAGGCGAGGAGTTTGCCGAAGAGGCATTTGCATGGTGGAAATCTCTTTTTGGGGATGATTTTTACGTGGAGATAAACAGACACGGGCTCGAGGAAGAAGAGAGAGTAAACGAGGTTTTACTTGGATTTGCAGATAAATATAATGTTAAAATAATTGCTGCTAATAATGTCTACTATATGGAGAAGGAAGACGCCAAGGCACACGATGCACTGCTCTGTATAGATGATAATGTTCCGATTTCAGTTCCGATTGGCCGCGGCCACGGATTCCGGTATGGATTCCCTAACAGTGAGTTTTATTTCAAGACCGGGCAGGAAATGAAAGCCCTATTTGCAGACCTGCCTCAGGCCATTGAAAATACCAATGAAATTGTGGAAAAGGTTGAATCCATTAAGCTGGAAAGAGATGTGATACTCCCGAACTTCACGTTACCTGAAGGATTCAGCAGTGAGGATGATTACCTGAGGCACCTGTCTTATGAAGGAGCAAAAAGTCACTACGAGAAAATAGATGACAGGTTAAGAGAGAGAATTGATCATGAACTCTCGATCATCAGGGAAATGGGTTTTGCAGGATATTTTTTGATTGTTCAGGATTTTATTCGTGCCGCAAAAGATATGGGGGTTTTTGTCGGGCCCGGACGCGGTTCGGCTGCCGGTTCGGTTGTTGCCTACTGCATTGGGATAACCAACATTGATCCGATCAGATATGATCTGCTTTTCGAGCGTTTTTTAAATCCCGAGCGAGTAAGTATGCCCGATATCGATATCGATTTCGATGATAACGGAAGGCAGCGGGTAATCGACTGGGTGGTAGAAAAGTACGGCAAAGACCAGGTTGCACATATTATTACCTTTGGCACAATGGCGGCAAGGTCTTCGGTACGGGATGTGGCGCGTGTTCTTGAACTTCCGTTAAGTGAAGCAGATAAGCTGGCCAAAATGGTGCCCGAAACCATTGGGATTTCACTTGAAGAGGCATTTAATTCGGTTAAAGAACTTCGGGATATTAAAAATGGCGATGACCTTCAGGCGAAAACACTGAAAATGGCTGAAACACTTGAAGGTTCTGTAAGAAACAGCGGCATCCATGCAGCCGGTGTAATTATTGCACCGGATAAGCTTACCGAATATATCCCTGTTTGCACAGCTAAAGATGCAGATTTATATGTTACACAGTTTGATGGCAAGGTGATTGAAAATGCCGGTATGCTTAAAATGGATTTTCTTGGCCTTAAAACACTCTCCATTTTAAAAACAGCTATCAGGTATGTGGAACGCAACTATGGTAAATCTTACCAGTTGGATGATATACCGCTGAATGACAAAAAAACGTTTGAACTGTATCAGCGTGGCCAAACCATAGGCACGTTTCAGTTCGAGTCGGATGGCATGCGCAAATATCTGAAACAATTAAAGCCATCTTCTATTAATGATTTGATAGCCATGAATGCTTTGTATCGCCCCGGCCCGATGCAGTTTATACCGGATTATATCAATAGAAAACACGGCAAAGAGAAGGTTGAATATCCGCATGAGGATTTGAGGGAAATTCTGGAGCCAACTTTTGGTATTATGATATACCAGGAACAGATTATGATGGTGGCCCAGAAAATGGCAGATTTTTCGCTTGGAGAAGCGGATATTTTACGCAGAATCATGGGAAAGAAACAGGCCGACCTTTTGCCGCCCGAAGAGAAAAAATTTATGAACCGGGCCGTGGAAAAAGGGTATAGCAAAGAGGTGGCCAAAGAAGTGTTTGATAAAATGGCCATGTTTGCCAGCTATGGATTTAATAAATCCCATTCTGCAGCCTATTCGGTCGTTGCCTATCATACCATGTATTTCAAGGCGAATTATTCTGCCGAGTATATGGCGGCTGTATTAAGCCATAATATGAGTGACATAAAAAAGGTTTCATTTTTTATCGAAGAATGCCAGCGAATGGGAATAGCAGTAGATCCTCCCAATATTAATTCCGCAGAAGGTAAATTTGTAGCTAAAGATGGCAGAATTCAGTATGGAATGTCTGCCATTAAAGGCGTGGGTTCATCAGCCATAGAGTCCATTACAAAAGAGCGAGCAAAAAACGGTACGTTTAAGTCAATTTTTGATTTTGCCTCCCGGATTGATACGAAATCCTGCAATAAAAGAGTTCTCGAAAGCCTGATTCAGGCCGGCGCTTTTGATGAAATTCATTCAAGCCGCGCACAGTTGCTTTTTAGCCTTGATGATGTGCTAACTTACGCATCCCGGTGTCAGGAAGAAGCCAGGCTGAATCAGGTTAATTTATTTGGAGCTGCCGGCAGTTTCGGTGCACTGTCGGAACCGGATTTGAGAGACTGCCAGCCATGGAGTAATATTGAAAAATTAAATCGTGAAAGAGAACTGATTGGATTCTACCTGAGCGGGCACCCGCTAAATAAATACATGGATGATATACGTCTGTTTTCATCACATTCATTGTCCGAGGATGTTCTGGCTGAAATACCGGACGGAAGTTCAATACGGATTATTGGCATTATAACGAATATTAAAAATGTAACCGACCGCAAGGGAAGGCCTTTTGCGTTTGTTCAGATTGAAGATATCGCTGGAAATATTGAAGTAATTGCTTTCAGTGATGTTTACGACCGTTATTTGGGACTGATACAAGTTGATAATATTATAATGGTAGAAGGCCAGATTAACAGACGGGATGCTCAGCCCAAAATAATTGCCAAATCAATGGAAAGAGTTGAAAATTTGCGTGAGAAATACCAAAACAAGCTGAGCCTTCAGATACAGCTTGATACATCCGACCTTACAAGTGATGAACTTGAAAATATTGCAACTCTATTCAGCCTCCACAAGGGAGAAACTGCCGTTAAATTTTACATCAAGAGCAATCAAATGGATCAAACGCTTACCATGAACGTTCGTAAATATGTGGTTGAACCGAATAACGAACTGCTTTCAGGCATCCGGGGAATTATCGGCGAAGAATCAGTGGCATTAGTCAAAAATTGAGATACTCGATGAATAGAATAGGTACACTCGATTAAGTTGATACAAATTTGTGATGTGTATTGTCAGTATGTTTTCATACTTTTAAAGAAAGTAAGATAAATCAATAAACCATTATGAGTAAAATATTAGAATTTACGGATAGGAATTTTGCCAGTGAGGTAGAAAAATCCGATAAACCGGTACTTGTTGACTTTTGGGCAGAATGGTGCGGGCCATGCAAAATGATCAGCCCCATTGTTGAAGAACTTGCCTCTGAATACGATGAAAAAGTGAAAGTAGGTAAAGTGAATGTAGATAATAATCCGGAAGTAT
>JBHJOO010000136.1:0-4447 GCA_050329675.1 Balneolaceae bacterium | reverse complement strand
AAAATGTGAAACGTTACAAGTTACAAATAATTCCGTCCTGTTACACAGTACGCATAGTTCAAAAAGCGGTTCCAATAGAAGTTTTTATAAGAAATTGAAGAGGTAAGATTGGAGAGTAGAATTATAGTAATAAAGTCAGAGAGTTTTATTGCAAAGTGTTGTTAAAAATAGTTTGAAATTGTTACTCAAAAATGAGAAGAATTTCATTAAATATATTTACCATCAACAATCTGCGTCAGCGTTAAAAGTAAATGGATTTATATTTAATGAATTTTAATAAGCCCGAGAAGATTTTTCAAACTCATAAAACACCTGATTAAAATGTTTATTTTCTTTCAGACTTCTATATCTTTGACACCATAAAAAAAGAATCAGATAAAAACAGATACTCTGTAACAACAGTTTAAGCAATGCCGGAATATTCAACCAAAAGCCTGACCGAAATATTAAAAAATCCTTTTAAAAGTTTTTATGATCTTTTTTGTGGTATAAAAAAAGAGGAGTGGCCGAAAGTTATTTCCATGGCACTTTTCTTTTTTTTGGTGATTGCTATTTTTTGGATTCTCAAACCATTGAAAAGAGGCTTGTTGGTCAGCTTTTACCAGGATGCACCACTTCGCCTGCTTGGTATGACGCTGTTCGGAGCAGAGGTTGAGCAGCTTGCCAAAGTGCTGAATATGGTTTTTGCATTTTTGATGGTAATCGGTTTTACATTTTTGTATAAGAAAGTAAGCCGTAAAATGCTCGTCACAGTTATCTCCCTTCTTTTTGCGGGGATGTTTGTAATGTACGGGTTTATGCTGCAAACACCATCACATCTCGAGGTTTGGTCGTTTTATATTTTTGGGGATATGTTTAACACAGCTCTGGTAACCCTATTCTGGGCTTTCACAAATGATATATTTACGTCCGAGCAGGCAAAAAGGGCATACGGGTTTGTAGGCCTGGGCGGTATCATAGGGGGAATTGTGGGATCCACCTATGTTACTCTATTGGTTCAGCAGCTGGGCAGGGAAACACTGCTTTACATAAGTGTAATTCCGATGCTGCTAATTATTCTGATCACTTTTTATATTGAAAAAAGGGAAAAAGCACCCAAAAAATCTGATAGCGTTGATGCTCCAAAAACAAATGCAGTGGTTGAGGGCGCCAAATTGGTTTTTCAGTCCAAATACCTGATTGCCATTGCAGCCATGCTGGGTATCTACGAAATGGTCTCTAATATCATCGATTTTCAGCTGTCGGCTGCAATAGCACTTGGAGTTGAGGGCGGGCTTGAAAGAGATGCCTACTTCGGGTTAGTTGGCATGATTACCAATATAGCCGCTGTATTTGTACAAATGTTTTTGACGGGCCTTGTTATGATTAACTTTGGAGTAGGTATTGCATTATTGTTACTGCCGGTATCCATTGCGCTTGGCTCACTCGGATTTTTTATTATTCCGGGTCTTCTTTTTGCAACCATAATGTCGGCCAGTGATAATAGTTTAAACTATTCCATTCAACAGTCGGCAAAAGAAGCACTCTATACACCTACTTCGCGGGATGTGAAGTATAAAGCAAAAGCTTTTATCGACATGTTTATACAGCGGGGGGCGAAAGCAGTAGCTGTATTTCTGAATATCGGTGTCGCTGTAATTTTTGGTGTGGAAAATGTATTTTGGCTTTCTCTTGTAGTGTTAGTTCTGGTAGTAGTATGGATCATGCTCGTCCGTTATATGGGGCGCACATTTAAATCACTTGAAAAGGATGATGATCACTGAGATGCAGATTTTTTTATTAAAATAAATTATGACACGGAAGATAGTCTCATCACATGTATTAGAGCTGCTTTTATTATCAATTCTTTTTATCTCATGTGCAGCAACGGAACCCTGGGTTGGAGATGATTATGCAGGCTGGCAGTCAGATTACCCCCAGGAAGGAGCTGAACTTGCATACAGGTTGATACTGATTGGTGATGTGGGAAGTACAAATCCGGATAAAGATAATCCGGCACTTGATCTGCTTGCATCCAGGCTGGATGCCGGTACCAAAAGTTCTGTAATATTTTTGGGTGATCATCTCCATAATGGTGGTATGCCTCTCGAACAGGGGAAAAAGAGGGAACGAGCTGAAGCTACGCTTTCCGAAGTTCTTTTCAGATTACAAAATTATGGTGGCCAAATATATTTTATTCCAGGTAATCATGACTGGAAAAACGGAGTTGAGGGTCTTAAAGAACAGCAAGATTTTATTCTTGGTTATCCGAATATTAACAATATTCAATATCTGCCCTCTGCCGGTTGCCCTGGCCCGGTTGAGATACATTTGAATGAGCATCTATTGCTGGTGCTGCTTGATTCTGAATGGTTTTTACAGAATAATGCCATGCAAATTGCAGAAAATAATGATTGTGAACAAACAACCATTACAGAAGTGGCTGAAGCGTTGAGAGAGATTGCCGGTAACAATCGTAAGAAACATATAGTCCTTGCAAGTCATCACCCATTTAGAACAAGAGGAAAGCATGGAGGGTATTTTACCTGGAAAGAACACTTTTTCCCATTTACGGATCTGAATAAATCACTTTGGATTCCCTTGCCTGTAATTGGCTCTTTTTACCCGGTTCTCAGAAATATGGGAATTTCGAGGCAGGATGTAAGCAGTATGCAATATGATGAATATGAAGATTCCATTCTGAATGCTCTTGAAGGGCATCCAAGTGTAATTACAGCTACGGGGCACGATCATGCTTTGCAGTATTTTTATTCAGGCAGGTTTCACCATATCGTTAGTGGTGCCGGTTCCGCTACATCCATTGCAAGGAAAGGCGGAGATGCCGGATTTGTTTTTTCCGGCAAAGGGTTTGTAATCCTTGAAATTTTAAACGATGATTCCACATGGCTTGAAGTGTGGACCGCAGAGGAGAAATTTGCTGCTGGCAACCCTGTATTTCGCACCAAAATTCATTCCGAAACAAAATTTCTGGATGAATCAGGTAATGAAATTGAACCGGTATTGCCTGACTCCATAATTGTTTCAACAGACCCTCAATATGAACGAAATCGTTTTGGAGAAATAATTTTCGGTGAACACTATCGAAAATCCTGGATTACGCCGGTTCAATATCCGGTATTGAATCTTCGGGAAGCAAAAGGCGGATTAAACATTTACAGAATGGGTGGAGGTTTTCAAACGAGAACATTTTTTCTTGAAAATCATGAAGGCAGAAGGTTCGTACTACGGTCTATACCAAAAGATCCAACTGAAACGGTTCCAAAGATTTTGCAAAGAACGTTTGTAAGAGATCTTGTTCAGGATCAGATTTCAGCCTCAAATCCTTTTGGCCCCATGATTGTCCCTCCTATAGCAGATGCCGCCGGTATTTATTACACGGTTCCTGAATTATATTTTCTTCCGGATGATCCGGCACTTGGGTTATATCGTGATGAAGGAAAAAATCAGCCGATGTTGCTCGAAGAATTTATTGGCGTACCACTTATCAGAGAAAAATTTGGTGATGATGTAATCGGGGTTACTGATACGGAAAGTTTAATGAAATTACTTCTGGAGAATCCAAATCATAAAATTGATGATGAATGGTTTTTAAGAACAAGATTGGTGGATATGATTCTGAATGACTGGGATCGCCACGAAGGCCAGTTTTTCTGGGCATCGAAAGAAGAGAACAATGGAATTGTAAAATACCGAGCTTTTCCCCTCGACCGCGATAATGTTATTTTTAAAATGGACGGTGTGCTGCCCTGGATTGCAAACAGAAAGTGGGCACTTCGTCAGTTTCAGCACTTTGATTACGATATACGTGATATTGCAGGAATGAATTTTCAGGCACAGCATCTCGACAGGCGAGCTCTTGCCGAACTTGGTAAAGAGTACTGGATTGAAATTGCAGAAGACCTTAAAGTAAAAATAACGGATGAAGCGATTGAAGAAGCCGTAAGAAATTTACCTGCTCCGGATTTTGAGATTCATGGAGAAGAAACTATATCAAAACTTAAATCCAGACGGGATAAAGTTGTAGAATTTGCGGAGCGTTATTATGAATATGTTGCAAAAGAACTGGAAATTGTTGGTACAAAAAAGCAGGATTTGTTTGTAATTGAAGAAACAACGGATTCCAGGCTGTTATTAAGTGTTTACAAAGATCTCGACGAGGCGGAGCACAATCTAATATTTAAACGTCTGATAGATCCCGGGGAGACCGATGAAGTACGTTTATATGGTATTTCGGGTGACGACCGGTTTGTTTTTAAAAACAGATCAAAGCTGCCTGTTACATTTCACCTTGTAGGAGGTGAAGGAAATTCGGAGCTTGTGTTTACCAATGCCGAAGTAAATTCATCAGATAATGTTAAAATTCACTCAAAAAATATAAAAGGAGTCTACCTGAAAGATATCAAGCCAAATATGGGTGGATTTACCACAGAGGGAATTGAAAACTATG
>JBHJOO010000063.1:0-12949 GCA_050329675.1 Balneolaceae bacterium | reverse complement strand
CTCTGTTTTGATGTGGAAGATCCCAGATATCCTTATCTGCTGTTGGATAATCACCATGATGCACCATTCTACCACGCTCAAGTACCATGGTTTTATATCCATTTTTGCACAACTCCATTGCTGCATAACCACCACTTATTCCTGATCCGATAACGATAGCGTCAAATTCTGTCCGGCCTGATTCGTTCATCGTATCGCCCATGCTGTGTTTTCAACATCACTCAAAGTGATGCAAGGTTCATAACCACCCGGTACCGGCAGATAGTTCAAATGGTTTTTACCAATTTCTTCTGTAGTCAGATAATATGCTATGGTCTGTTGTTTCAGCTCCACATAAGCCAGCCGTGCATTTTCGGTTTTACTGATGCGGTTGAGTTCCAGCCTGCGCAAAAGTTCAACCCGTTCCGCTTGATTCAGTTGCCGGAAATTATGAGCGGTCAGGTGGTTTTCAAGATCAGCCCACTGTTTTGTGAATTTGTTTTTAAACGTGGTGTCGAACACCAGCCCGATCATGGTGTCGATAGTATTGTGTACATTGACATCCGAAGCCGACGGACTGTCGGTGCGCGGAAGTATCGTATCAGTCAGCAGGGTCACTATTTTAAATTGTTCAGAGTCGAAAAAGAGAAGATCAGATAATTCTTCAGCAGGTCTTGAACATCCGGATAAAAAAACGGAGGCAAAAGAAGCGGACACGGCTCCTCCAGTCAGAAAGGCCATATATTTAAGCATTTCACGTCTATTCATGGGCATTGATATAAAAGTGAATTCATTTTTTTAAAATTTACTGATACGGCTAAAATTTTATTCAAATAAATTGAATACGAACAATAACCGGCAGATCGAAAGTTCAATTTAGAAAATATTTGGTAAACTTCAAGCTGAAAGAAATATGCAATGTCAATACAGGCCAGAATTTTTGTTAAAAGGAAAAATATTTGTCTTTTAAAGATCAGTGATAGGTACGAATATTCAATGTAATCGGGAAGGATCAACGGTTCCTGAAATTGGGATACAGACAATTATTTTTATTAAAACGTAACAGTTGGCTATTACAATTCTCTTTTATATGAAAGTTTTTTTACTTTAACTCTGCCTTTATTGTAATTAGTGCGAGTGACTGTGTGTTAGAATTCAAATAAATAACTGATCTCTTATGGCCGAAAAGAAAAAAAAGGTATTTGTTGTTGAAGATGACCTGATTTTGAACCTGCTCTATGAAAATTATATGGAGCAGCTTGGATTTGAAACCGAAGGCGAACTGGTTTATGGTAAAACGGCTGTCGATCTAGCCAAAAAAATCAAACCGGATCTCATTCTGATGGATATTGCTCTTGAAGGGGATATGGACGGAATAGAAGCCATGCAGGAAATCAGAAAATTTTCGGATGTCCCGGTTATTTATATCACGGGAAATTCGGATGAATCGAACCGAACGCGCGCCATAGAAACAAACTATACTGATTTTCTAACCAAACCGGTTGAATTTGAAGACCTGAAAGAAAGCCTGATCCGCGCAGGAATTATTTCTGATAATAAGTGATTTGAGCGCAGCGCTCAGTTTTTCAATTTTCACTTTTCCGTTTTCACTTCCCCCCATTAAGCTCTTCCTATAGTTGGAACTTTTGCCTGTCCGTATTAAATTGAGATGACTAAATTTAACAGGTTTAACAATTTTAACTATTCGTGCCCATGAAACGTCTGCTTCCGGCTATTGCGTTCATCTTTACATTTCTGATTTCCTGCGGAACACCGCAGCCTGTAACGGAAACCGAATCATTTAACAGCACTCAGCAGGTAACAGAAACCGAAAGGCTCATTCCCTATCCGCCGGATTTGCCGGATGCTTTTCTGAATGCTATGGATAATGGAACACGCTCCGAAACGGGCGAACCCGGCCCTGATTACTGGCAGAATGAGGCAATTTATATTCTGGATGCCGAGTTGTTTCCGGATGATCACAGGGTGAGAGGAACAGCAACAATTTCATATTTTAATCATTCACCCGATGTACTTGACAGAATTGTAATTGAGCTGGCACAAAACCTTCACAAAGCAGGTACTCCCAAAAAAGAAATTACGGAGATAACAGGTGGTGTAAATCTCCATTCTATCGAGGTGAATGGAAGGGAACTGGATGAAATCAATATGTTTCAGCGGTTTGCCCAAAACCGTTCAGGTTACATGGTGGAAGGGACACAACTTTATCTCTTTCCGGATCTGCCTGTAAGGCCCGGATCAGCGGCTGACCTGAAGATTGAATGGTCGTTTGAGGTACCCGAAAAAGGTGCTTCCGGCAGAATGGGCAGAAACCGTGGGAATCTTTACTTTATTGCTTACTGGTATCCAAAAATTGCCGTTTACGATGATGTCTATGGCTGGTTCGATGATGATTTTCTGGGTAATGCAGAATTTTACCACGGTTTTGCAGAGTACCAGCTATCGGTTACTGCACCCGAGGGATGGATTGTAATGGGCACGGGCGAATTTCTGAACCCTGATGAAACGCTTTCGGAGCGGACTCTGGAACGTTACAACTTGGCTGCTGAGAGTGATGAACCGGTTATGATTGTTAATGAAGATGAATTTGAAACGGCAACCCGTGAAGGAACCAATGGACGATTAACCTGGAGATTCAGCTCGGAAAAAGTGAGGGATGTTGCCTTCAGTGCCACGCGCGAATCGATCTGGGAAAGTGCCCGCACTTCTGTAGGTGACCTGAATGGTGACGGTGAAGAGAACTATACGCGAATTCATTCATTTTACCGGAAATTTGCACCATTATGGCGCGAACAGCTTGGCTATGCGCAACACAGTATAACTTTTTTGTCTGATTTCACCGGGTTGCCTTATCCCTGGCCGCACATGACATCGGTTGAGGGCGCCGGTATTATAGGTGGCGGAATGGAGTTTCCGATGATGACCATTATGGGAAGTTACAACGGCAGAATGCCGCGGGATCTTTACAGCGTAACGGCTCATGAATTGGCGCATATGTGGTTTCCTATGATTGTGAGTACAAATGAACGCCGCTATACGTGGATCGATGAAGGTTATACTTCATTTCATACGCATCAGGCTGAAACCGATTTCTATCCCGGACAGTATGATAACTTCAATATGTACGGCAGTTATCTTCAGATTGCAGGCTCTGATTTTGAAGGGCCGATGATGCGATGGTCGGATTACCATTATCCCGGGCCGGCTTATGGAATTGCATCCTATCCCAAACCGGCATCTGTATTAACAGCACTCCAAAATATGCTGGGTGATGAGCTGTTTATGGAAACCCTCCATGAACTGATCGAAAGATGGAAATACAAGCACCCGTATCCCTGGGATATTTTTAATACAATCGAAGATGTTACAGGAATGGATCTCTCCTGGTTCTGGAGAAGCTGGTTCTATGAAACCTGGACACTGGATCACTCTATAGCTGATGTGATTGTGGATAATAGCCAAACCAAAATCATTGTGGAAGATCTGGGTGATGTGGTTATGCCGGTATTTGTGCAAATTACCCTCGAAAACGGAAATATACTGACAGAAAAAATTGAGGCTGATCATTGGCTCAGGGGAAATCGAACCGCCGAAATTGTATTAGAAACATCATCACCGGTTACAGAGGTGGCTTTAAATCCGGACCTGATGTATCCGGAAACCAATTTCAACAATAACATTTGGGAAGCCGGGTTTTAAAATTTTGAAACGGAATGTAAAAATGTATATCGGGCGGGGATGCTGAATCAAATAACTGTTATATTCATAAGTTATAAGGTAAAGTAATTTTTATAAGCAGAAAGCTGAAGTCTGCTAACTGCACATTTATTGCGCACTTTATTCTGAATATATTATATTTGATCCGTATATGATTCATTCTTCTTCCAATAAAAGCATCAACATGAGGCTGATATTCTTTGCCATTGGGGTAATTGCTGTAATTGCCCTCACCGGAATGAATGTCTATTCTCTCTATGCACTGCGCGAAAGCACCATTGAATCGGTAAAAGAAAGTCACAGGTCCGATCTCGAAGATTTTTCCAGTCAGGTTAGATACCGGTTTTATCGCCCGTTCTGGGGATTGTCTAAACTGGATATGGATTATCTTCAGTTATACTGGGTAAGCCATGATCAATTTCCAAAACGCTTCAGAAAGGTTTTGGAAGAAGCCGGAGAGGATTCACTTTACTCTGATATCTATTTTACCCTTGATGAAATGGATGGATGCCAAAATCCAGCGGAGCCGGTTTATGTTTTTGATTTGGAAACCACGATGATGAAAGTTGCTGATGAAGTGCCCGCTGTTGTTTGTGATGGATTCAGGTTGTCTAAAACCAATATTAAAACCCACAAAGGTGATTTCACGTCAAATAATAAAGTAACATTCGATAACCATCACAGTATGAGCCTTGCCCTGATTAATCTGACTGATATGAAGGTCATTGGCCATTTGAATTTTGTGATTGATGATCACTTTTTAGTTCAGAATTACCTGAAAAAAACCATGACTGATAAATACGGGCCTGACAACGGTTCCGGGCTTGTGGTATGGCTCAGAGACTGGCGGGATGACCGTATCCTTTTGAGTACGAATCCGGAAGAGGAATATTCCAGGGAAAAAATAACCATAAAACAACGTTTTCCGGATCTGTTTGAAAGCTGGGTTTTATTTGCTTCATTTACAGAATCTCCGACGATTGCCGCTTCCAATGCTTCTCTTTACAGAAATCTTATTGTTCTTGGATTTGCCGTCCTCTTTTTAAGCGGCGCTTTTGTATATATGTTTGTTACGGCCCAGAGGGAGCGTGAACTGGCCAAACGGCAGGCTGGTTTTTTAGCCAATGTAACCCATGAGCTGAAGACGCCACTTGCTGTAATGCAGGCTGCGGGTGAAAATATTGCAGATGGACGTGTAACGCAGGGAGAACGTCTAAAAAGTTATGGAGATCATATTTATCATGAAGCAGTTCGTTTGCGTAAAATGATTGAAAAACTGCTGGATGTAGCCAAAGCGGATTCCGGGCAGACGGTCGCTGAAATAGCACCCCGAAGGCTTGATGAAATTGCTGAGAGGTTTTATTCACAAAACAGGGCTTTTGTAGAAGATAAAGGTTTTACTTTCCGTTTTGAGTCGGATGATCATCTGCCTCTTGTTATGGCAGATGCAAATCATATTGAAACAATTTTGAACAATTTGCTGGAAAATTCGATGAAATACAGCACAGACCGCAAAGAAATCGATTTGAAAGTGCAAAAGCAAGATCATCATGTTGCTGTTATTATGATGGATAAAGGTGTGGGAATACCTGGAAAGGAGAAAAAACGAATTTTTGATAAATTTTACAGAGTCGAAGATGTCCTAACAGCCAGAACTAAAGGGCATGGACTTGGCCTCTCTATCGTAAAAAATCTTGTTGAATTAAATGGCGGAACTGTTGACCTTCAAAGCAAGGTGGGAGAAGGATCTGTATTTACAGTTAAGTTTCCGGCATTGTTTAAAGAAGATGTGCCTGAAACTGTTTCTGATATCCCGTCAAAAAAACAGACAAGAATAATTGAAACAGGTGAATATGCCGGTAAATAAAAAAAAGATTTTAATCGTAGAGGATGAACCAAGTCTTGTTTTTACATTACGTGATACACTTGAAAGTGAGGGATATGATGTAACTGTTGTTGAGGAAGGTACTGACGCCGTTGAAATGACAAAAAAAACAGATCCGGATCTGATGATTCTTGATATCATGCTGCCGGGCATCAGCGGGTACGAAATCTGCAAAAAGCTGAGAGAACAGAAGTATTCATTTCCTATCATCATGCTGACAGCCAAAGACCAGGAAATTGACAAGGTAGCCGGATTAAATATCGGTGCCGACGACTATATAACCACACCCTTTGGCGTAAAAGAACTGCTTGCGCGCATTCAGGCCCGGCTTAGAAGGGCTTCAGCTTATTCCAGCTCAGGTCCTGTTGATATGCTTCGCTTAGGCCCTGTTAAAATTGATTTGAAAGATTCGGTGGTAAAAAAACCGAATGGCACCGAACATGAACTCTCTACAAGAGAAGTGGAACTGATTCGCTATTTTATTTCTCATGCGAATCAGGCGATAAGCCGTGATACGTTACTTCAGCAGGTTTGGCGTTACGAATATAGTACGAATACACGCACCGTGGATGTTCACATTTCAAAGCTTCGGGCAAAAATTGAATTGCACCCCGACGATCCGAAACATCTGGTTACACTGCACGGTGTTGGCTATATGCTCAAACTGCAGTGATGATTCAGAATTCGCACGATTAAAGGCAATGAAAATCGCATTTCAGAATGTTCAGGGAGATTATTTCCAAATCAACGGCAAAGTGATCGATGAAGGTATAAAAGCATCCCGGGCCAGCCATCGTAAACGGATTATATTGCCTATTCACAGAAAACAGGAAGCCCCTGTTCAGAGAATGCTGAATTTTCTGCAGCCGGGAACCTACATACGCCCTCACAAACATCCGATGAATGGAGCAATCGAATCCCTGATATTGCTGCAGGGAAAAATTCTCTTTTTTATTTTTAAGGAAGACGGGCAGATTGATTACATGACTACTCTGAGTGCGAATCCCGTTTCATCCGTTATAGATATTGAACCGGATATCTGGCATACCTTTTTAGTGATGGAGGCAGATACGGTGCTTTTCGAATGCAAACGGGGCCCCTATGATGTCAACACGGATAAAGAATTTGCAGCGTGGGCACCAGAGGAGGGTACAGTTGAGGCTAACGGCTGGCTCCGGAATTTGAAGAAAAGGTTTTCATAAAAATACAGCCGAAGAATGATTGGAGACAGACCCGGTAATGAGTAATAAAGTTTATTCCTTTTCATTTTGGGACAGGCAGGAATGGCTAAAACCACCAGACCTGCTGATTATCGGCGGCGGCATCGTTGGTACGTCTGTTGCCTTATTCTACAAAAAACGGTTCCCCGACCGGGATGTGTTAATTGTTGATAAAGGATTTATTCCCGAAGGGGCAAGCACCCGGAATGCCGGTTTCGCCTGTATCGGATCGATTTCCGAGCATCTTGCAGATATGAAAATTTCGGGTGAAGAAACGGTATTAACCCGTATTGAACGGCGCTGGAACGGTTTGCAATTACTGATAGAAACAATGGGTGAATCTTCCATCGGTTACAGGAATACGGGCGGACATGAAATATTCACGAATCCTGATAAGTTTGAAATGTGCCGCGACAAGATCGATTTTTTTAACCGGGAGTTAAAAAGCCGGTTAAATATTGGCCAGGTTTATCAATCCAAATCATTTGAGGGTTATTCTGCTATTTACAACCGGGTTGAAGGTGCTCTTAACAGTGGGAAGCTTATGCGATTGATGCACCAAAAGGCTGCTGCTGCCGGTGTTCGTACCTGGTGGAATTGTGAGGCGGAGTTTGTGGAATCAGCTCTGGTAAGATTTTCTTCAGGGCTTGAGCTGAATCCCGGAAAAATTGTGCTTGCAACAAATGGCTTTACGGCGCGTCTGGTGGATGCCGGAATAACGCCGGCGCGCGGTTATCTGTTCATTACAAAACCCATTGAAAATTTGAAGTGGCTGGGTACATTTCATCATAATGAGGGATATGTCTATTTCCGGGATGTAGATAACCGATTGCTATTGGGAGGTGCGAGACATGTTGATTTTAGTGAAGAAACGACCGATCAATTTGGCATCAATCAAAATATCCGCGACTGGCTGATTCAATTTTCGAATGACATCCTGAAACTTCCGGAAGGCTGGGAAATGGATCAGGAGTGGAGTGGTATTATGGGCTTTACCGAAGACAAGGAACCTGTAATCCGCGAAATAGAAAATAATGTATGGGTAGCAGCGGGGCTCAGCGGCATGGGTATTGCCATTGGCCTGGAAATTGGCCGCAAAACAGCAAACTTGATTTCAAAATAGTTTTACTTTAGCAATTTCTTTTTTTGCCGCTTCTCTTACCGGGGATGAATCCCCCGGGCTACAAGATCGCACGCAGCTAAGCTGCTTCCTGCTTTCAGAACAGAATCTGCTCCCGGCAGTAGGGTTACCCATTCTTAAATTCACCATATAAGTGCAGCAATTCACTCAGTATCATAGCTGTGGCACCCCACAAAGGAACTTCATGAATACCCCAAAACGGCACGTCAAAAACGGCGCCATCCCGGAGTATCCATTTTTCACGGACCATGTTTTTTTCTTCAAGAAGATCACAGACCGGTACCGGAATTATCTCTTCAACTTCCCGGTTTGAAATTGTTAAATCCGGCTGAGTATCAAGTTTGCCGGCAAAAGGCTCAATAAGGTTATTGGTTCTGTGGAGATAGAGAGATGATAATTTACCGGCAATCAAAATATCCTTTTTTTGGCAGTGAATCTCTTCACAGGTTTCCCTGATGGCAGCTGACCGAGCGGTTTCACCCTTCTCAATTTGTCCTCCTGGAAAGCTGATCTGTCCGCCATGAGCCATATTTCTTGATCTGAGAGTAAGCAGAACGGATAGCTCATCATCCGAACTGAGAAAAAGGGGGATGAATACACTGTTTAATTTAGAGTCATCAGGTGCCTGATAGGGAAAATCATCCCCCGGGTTTTCAGGTCTTGGAGCCATTCGTAGATGTGCGGATTTACCGGGTAGCGGCCGGTTAACCCTTTTTTTTAAAAAATTAAAAAATAAATTCAGCTCGTTCACAGAAATTCAAAAAAAATTTGTTTAATATTCTACCTTATCGATCTTTTTTTTCCATAGTTCAAACACTTCTTTTGCATGATTTCTCTCCAACTGCTTCATGGGAATAAAACGGTTTTTAACGTCAAGCCGCAGTTCTCTGTAAATAAATTCATCATCAAATCCGGCGTCGGCAGCATCCTCTCGCGTTGCAGCGAAGTATACATGATCGGGCCTGGCCCAGTAAATGGCCCCAAGGCACATAGGGCAAGGCTCACAGGATGTGTAAACATCACAGCCCGTTAACTGGAAGTCGTTTAAATGGGTACAGGCATTCCTGATGGCAACGATTTCAGCATGTGCAGTCGGATCATTGCCTGAGGTAACACAGTTGGATCCTTTTCCGATTACTTCACCATCTTTTACAATAACGCAGCCAAATGGCCCTCCCTTATTCGTATCCATACTTTTTTTGGCCAATGAAACAGCCATTTGCATGTACTTTTTTTTCATAACAAATTAAGTTTGAATTGAGTGTTCAGAACCACGAACTTACCGCGATAATTTATAAAATTAAAAAATAATAGATGAGTTTACTTATTGTCGGTTCTGTAGCTTACGACGGGATTGAAACCCCTTTTGGCAAAATCGAGCGGATTCTCGGAGGTTCAGCAACCTATTTATCACTTACTTCATCCTATTTTTCTGATCAGATAAACCTGGTTGGTGTTGTGGGTAAGGATTTTGCCCAAAGTGACATTGAACTTTTGAAAAGCAGAAATATTGATCTCGAAGGCCTTCAGGTCGATCGGTCCGGAAATACTTTTTTCTGGAAGGGGAAATACCATTTTGACCTGAATAATCGCGATACTCTGGATACTCAGCTGAATGTGTTTGAAAAATTTGATCCTGTTATCCCGGATTCATATAAAGATTCGCAGTATATCGCACTCGGGAATATTGAGCCATCTCTTCAGGAAAAGGTACTCGACCAGGTTAACAATCCGAAACTGGTTGTGCTCGATACGATGAATTTCTGGATAGAAGGTACTCCCGATGCTTTAAAAAACACCTTGAAACGCGTAGATATGCTGGTTGTGAACGACTCGGAAGCCCGTGAATTAACCGGAGAACCCAATCTTTTTAAAGCCGCAAAAATGATTAGAAATCTGGGGCCGAAATATCTGATTATCAAAAAAGGTGAACACGGAGCGTTATTGTTTACCGGTGAAGAGATATTTACAGCCCCGGCTTTTCCGGTAATTGATATTTTTGATCCGACCGGAGCAGGAGATACATTCATGGGCGGATTGCTTGGATGGCTCGACTATACAGATGATCTGTCGCCCGAAAATATGAGACGTGCCGTGGTATTCGGTTCAGTTATGGCAAGTTTTTGTGTCGAAGAATTTGGGCCGGATAGATTAAAAAATCTCTCGGAAGATCAGATTTACAGCCGGTACAGTGAATTTAAGCAATTAAGCCATATACCGGCAATCACCGATTTAACCCCGGAGCATTAAAACAGAAGATTTTGAATCATACTCTATTTCTTGCATCCGGTAACCGGTATAAGATTGCTGAACTTCAAGAGATTTTGAGTCCTCTTGGATATCATCTTAAAAGCCCTCTGGATATCGGCAGTGCTGAAGAGGTTGATGAAGATCAGGATAGCCTTGAAGGGAATGCCCTGAAAAAGGCCCGATTTTGGTTTCAGAAAACCGGTTTGCCAGCACTTGCGGACGATACGGGCCTTGAAGTGAACGCACTGGGTGGTGCGCCCGGGGTGTTTTCGGCCCGGTATGCAGGTGATCATGCTACCTTTCAGGATAATGTGAATAAGCTATTGAAAGAATTACACGGTATAACCGATCGGAGGGCACGGTTTCGCACAGTGATTGCACTTGTTACCGGCAGCGGGGAATATACATTTGAAGGGAGCTGCGATGGTGTTATTACTTCTGAACCACGTGGAGAAAAGGGGTTCGGTTACGATCCGATTTTTCAGCCAAATGGATATACCCAAACGTTTGCTGAATTGGAATCGGTTGAAAAAAATAAAATCAGCCACCGGGGTAAAGCTACCGGTAAGTTTGTTGAGTTTTTGAAAAGTAGGAAATAATTAGTTTTTTTAGCAGTCGGCAGTCGGCAGTCGGCAGTCGGCAGTCGGCAGTCGGCAGTCGGCAGTCGGCATCAACAGTCATCAACAACAACCTGTAAATATAATTTGTAACCTGCATGGGCTTTACTTTTATTGATCTTCTTGTAGTCATCATTTATCTGGCTGCTGTTGCCGTATTTGGAATCTTGGCTGCAGGTAAACAGCGGTCAACAAAAGACTATTTTCTTGGCGGCAGGGATATGCCCTGGTGGGCTGTACTGTTTTCTGTTGTGGCTACTGAAACCAGCACGCTTACATTTATAAGCATACCCGCCGTTGCCTATGGCGGCAATTTGACATTTCTGCAGTTAACATTCGGTTATATAGTCGGGCGTTTTATTGTGGCTATCTGGTTTTTACCGGCATATGAGCGCGGTGAAATTGCCACTGCATATCAGTTTCTCTCTCAGCGCTTTGGTGACGGAATGCGGAATGTGGCAAGCTCAACATTTATCATAACGAGACTGCTGGCAGATGGCGTCCGGCTTTTTGCTACCGCTATTCCGCTCGCAATTATTCTAAGGCTTGCGGGTACATTTGAACTATGGACTGATATTCAGATTTATGCACTTGCCATTACTGTAATCTCATTAATTACTCTCGTGTATACTTTTCTTGGAGGAATTAAAGCGGTTATATGGATGGATGTTGTGCAAATGACGGTGTATTTGGGCGGAGCTCTGTTTGCAGCACTGCTGATGGCAGGAAAAATGCCGGTTGGTGCATACGAAGCGTGGACTTTCTTGTCTCAGGATGACAAATTGCAATTGTTTAATTGGGGATTTGATATGGACTGGCGTTCATTTCTGGCCGATCCGTACGTTTTCTGGATATCGTTGATCGGCGGCGCAGTATTTTCAATAGCATCTCACGGAACCGATCAGCTCATTGTACAACGGGTTCTCTCTACAAGAAATTTAAAAGATGGCCAGAAAGCCATGATATGGAGTGGTATTGGAGCATGTCTTCAGTTTGCTTTTTTTCTCATGATCGGGTTAATGTTATATGTTTTTTATAATGCACAAACAGCGGGTGAACTGGGCCTTCAAACCACAGATGAAATTTTTGCTCTGTTTATTGTTGAAAACATGCCGGTAGGTGTAGCGGGCCTCATCATCGCTGCACTGTTTGCAGCAGCCATGAGCAGCCTGAGCTCATCCCTGAATGCTCTTGCATCTGCTACGGCACTTGATCTGATTAAGCCGGTTGCAGGCGCCAACTGGACTCGCGAGCAGGAATTAAAAATTTCACGATTAATAACCATTGGATGGGGAATTGTTTTAACCGGCTCAGCACTTTTCTTTACCTGGCTGCAGTTAACCGGAGATGAGCGTCCGGCAATAGTTGAACTCGGGCTGGGAATTGCCTCCTATACCTATGGTGGCTTGCTGGGTGCTTTTCTGCTGGGACTTATTTTTAAAAATCCGGATAAGAAAGATGCGATGATCGGATTTTTTGCCGGATTAATTGCACTCCTGTTTATGGTTGAAGGGCCGGTACAAAACCTTCTGCCGGGCCAGGGCCTTGCTATTGCCTGGCCTCTCTATACCCTGGCTGGCAGCGTGATTGTTATTGCTGTAGCCAATATCTCTTATTTTTTCCGAAAAAGGTATCAAACATGAGTCATCGGATGAATAACTTTTAGAAAGAAAAGCAATAACATTATGACTGAAAATTGTAAAAAAGAGATAACAGAACTGCACATTTTTTTTGAGAAGTGGCTAAACGGTACAATTCCAAATGATGATAAAACATTGGCAAGGGTAAATGATGCCTTATCAGATGAGTTTCAAATTATCAGCCCCAATGCAACTATTACAGACAAAAAAACACTCCTGTTGAATTTAAAAAAAGCATACGGTTCATGGACAGGAGATAAAATTTGGATTAAAAATATTCAGGTACGTCAGTTACATATTGACTTATATCTTGCTGTATACGAAGAATGGCAGGGGAGTGAAGAAAAAGCGAAAGGCAGGCTAAGTTCAGCGCTGTTTAAAGAAGAGCCGAACGGCAAAATGAAGTGGCTTCATTTACATGAGGTTTGGATGAAATAGTACTGAGTTGTGAGTATTGAGAAAATAAGTTACCAATATTT
>JBHJOO010000207.1:0-3982 GCA_050329675.1 Balneolaceae bacterium | reverse complement strand
GGTATAGCAACACTCTTAACCATGCTGGTCAGTATCCCTTTTGATCCCGCCATTACGACCGTAGCTCAGCGTATGGCAACGGGGCTTGACAGCTTCACACTTCTTGCTATTCCATTTTTTATACTGGCGGGACAAATCATGAATCAGGGCGGTATTGCACGAAGGTTGATTGACCTGGCAAAATCAATTGTCGGAATGCTTCCGGGCGGCCTCGCCTATGTACAAATTATCGCAGCAATGCTATTTGGTTCCATATCAGGATCCGCCGTAGCCACTGCTTCGGCCATTGGCGGTTTTATGGGGCCTCAAATGGAAAAGGAGGGTTATGATAAATCATTTAGTACGGCTTTAAATATTACCTCTTCCACAACCGGCCTGATCATACCGCCAAGTAATATTTTGATTGTGTATTCTCTCGCAAGCGGGGGAGTGTCCATTGCTGCACTTTTTTTGGCGGGTTATCTTCCGGGTATTCTCGTTGGCCTGTCACTGATGTTTGTTTCAGGATATTTTGCAATTAAGAAAAAATATCCGATAAGCGGGAAAGTTCCGTTTAAAGTAGTTCTAAAAAGGTTTTTGGATGCTATACCGAGCCTATTTCTCATAATTTTGGTCATAGGGGGGATAGTTGCTGGAATATTTACAGCGACCGAAGCTTCAGCAATAGCCGTTGTTTACGCTTTGATATTAGGATTTGCTTACAAAAATTTAAACCCCAAAGAACTGAAAGAAGTGTTTCTGTCCAGCTGTAATATCACAGCTATTGTTGCACTGCTAATAGCCACCTCGATGGCCATGTCCTGGATCATGTCATATGAGAATATCCCGGTCTATGTAAGCGAGAGCCTGATTGCTCTAAGTGATAACCCATTTGTAATTTTGATTATTATTAATATTATTCTGTTGATGGTAGGAGTATTTATGGATATGACACCGGCTGTACTCATATTTACTCCTATCTTTTTACCACTTGTAGTAGATATGGGGATGGACCCGGTTCATTTCGGGATTGTAATGATCCTGAATCTTTGTGTTGGATTGACAACCCCGCCGGTTGGAAGCGTCCTCTTTGTGGGTTGCGGAATTTCCAATATTTCTATTGCAAAAGTGATCCGGCCATTAATCCCGCTTTTTATAGCAATGGTGGCCTCACTCCTGATCGTGACCTTTTTTGAAGATATAAGTTTAATTTTACCACGACTGTTTGGGTACTAATAAATTAAAGCTGATGAATCAAGATTATTCAACAACAGACCAACAAGATATATCAAAAGCTTTAGAGATTGTTAACCAACTCGATGAGGCTGTTTTGTTTAAAAAATCGGTGAAATACGATAATTCCGGATTGTATTTTATGATCAGAGAGCGATTCAATAAATATCTGATCGTAGTATCAGAGCAACATTACAAAAAAAATGTTGAGTTTACAGGAAGACAGTTTGTAATTGACTCGTATTCAATTCTGAAATGTGAACTAAATAGTAAAAATGCAGAAGCTCTTCGTTCAAAGTTTGATTTTACTAAACCGGTGTTAGTTGGAAAAACAAATTCTTATGGATTCGGCGACCGGATTGGAAATGCCGGACCTGCACATCTGCGTGCCGTTCGCAATACCGGTTTTAAACCGGTGCTTGCCCAGCAGTCAATCCGGGAGCTGGATCGCACTAACCGGACTGCACAGGAGGTAATGGATGCTGCAACCTGGGCAGTGTTTCAGGAAGGATATACCGATGGATTTGGGGCCGATGCCGATCATTTGAAAACAACGGATGATATCGACAGAATGGTGGATGCAGGATTTACCATGTTTACTATTGACCCCAGTGATTATGTTGTAAATGAGGCTCTTATAATGGACCTGGCAAGGCTTGAAAAAACCTACTATAAACTTCCCTGGGATGATTTAAAAAGTGATCCAATGGAATTAATGGATCGTTATTCTGGCAAAACAATTAGCTTATCCAACGGAACGAGTCTAAAACCGGCGGAAATGGATATTTATAAGGGAATGGTTAAATATGGGAATGTAATAAACCATACCTGTAAAATGACGGGCTATTTGAAAAACAGTTATCCAGATCATCCGGCTGAATTTGAGTTATCCGTAGACGAAACGGATCAGCCAACAACTCCTTTTGAACATTTTTTAATTGCCTCTGAACTTAACCGGTTAGGAGTTGAACTGGTTAGCCTGGCACCCCGATTTTATGGCGAGTTTGAAAAAGGAATCGATTTTAAAGGGGATCTTGATGAGTTTAAAAAAGAATATGAACAGCATTTGGCGATAGCTGAGAGGTTTGGCGGCTACAAAATGAGCATTCACTCCGGAAGCGACAAATTTTCAGTTTATAAAGTGATTGGCTCCCTAAAATCCGGAGCCGTACATGTAAAAACTGCCGGTACCAGTTACCTGGAAGCATTGCGAACCATAGCACAGGCGAAACCGGAGCTTTTCCGTGACATACTGGCATTTTCATTAAAACGATTTGAAGAGGATAGAAAAACCTATCATATATCTGCTGACTTGAAAAAGATTCCTGTCCCTGCCAGTTTGAGAGATGAACAGCTTGCTTACTTACTGGATGACAATCACACACGGCAGGTGTTACACGTTGCATATGGTTCGGTTCTTTCAGGTTCCGAACCGCAAGCAGAAAGTTTTAAGGAAGAACTGATGGAAACGTTAAATAAAAATGAAAACCTCTATGAGAATAATCTTTTAATACATTTCAGAAAACATTTGGATCCATTCAAATAAATAAACAGATCGATACCTATGAATCAACTATTTAACCTTGAAAATAAAGTAGCCATTGTCGTTGGCGGCAGCGGGATATTGGGAGGGGAAATGTCACAGGCACTTGCAGAAGCCGGTGCAAAAACGGCCGTAATATACAGTAGCAACAAGGCCGGTGCAGAAAAGCGGGCTTTGGAAATAAAAAAAGCCGGCGGAGAAGCGATGACTTGTCAGGCGGATGTGCGGGATCAATCTTCACTGGAAGAGGCTTTTAATCTTGTTATCAGGGAATGGGGAAAGATTAACATTTTGGTTAATGCACCTGGTGTTAATTCAACAACACCGGTGATGGAAATTACGGAAGAAGAGTGGGGCCGCATACTGGATATCAATTTAAAAGGTGTATTTTTGTCAAGCCGGGTTGCTGCATCCCAAATGATCAAGAAAGGTGATGGCGGCAGTATCATAAATATTACGTCGGCATCCTCCGAGATCCCGTTATCAAAAGTATTTACGTACAGTATTTCCAAAGCAGGAATCAATAATATGACCCGCTATCTGGCACGGGAATGGGCTCCTCATAACATTCGTGTAAATGCAATTATGCCCGGTTTTTTTCCTGCCGAGCAAAATCAGAAAATTCTAAACAGCGAGCGGAAAAAAGCTATTTTCAACCATACTCCCATGAGCCGGTATGGCAGGCCGGAGGAGTTATCCGGCGCTGTTATCTGGCTGGCATCAGAGAAAGCTTCCTCCTTTGTTACAGGCGCCTTAATACCAGTTGATGGCGGGTTCACCGCAATGACAATTTAATAATTGAATAAAAAATGAGATTTAAAGAACCTTCCTCAAACCCTGATAACCGGAAGGCCGTGTGATCCTTTAATGGCTTACGCGGCCTGTCCGGTATAAATGATAATACAGAAAAAATTCTTTTTTTTTAAAATCCAATTGCTTATGAATAAACGGGACGTTGTTTCACGTATTGAAAATCACAAGGTGGTGGCCATCGTGCGGTTACCTGATCCTGATTTAACAGAGCCGGTAGTTGCTGCTATGTACAAAGGGGGAATCCGGGTTCTTGAAATCACGATGACTGTTCCGGGTGCGCTGTCGCTGATACGGAAGGCGGCAGGGGATAGCCCGCCGGATCTGCTGATCGGAGTGGGATCGGTGCTGGATGCGGAGACGGTGAACAAGGCTGTGGAGGCCGGAGCGCGGTTTATTGTCAGCCCGGTCACCAAA
>JBHJOO010000364.1:0-10399 GCA_050329675.1 Balneolaceae bacterium | reverse complement strand
ATTCATGACTATTCAGAAAGCGGAAAGAGCCTGATATTGTTATCCGGAATGGGTGTACAGGAATTGCATTTTCTTGGAAATCATACCTTAAACACAATTCTTTTTTCAATATTAAAACCTTTGACCTGGATATTTGAATATTTGATACCACATTTTGGCTGGTATTATAGTCAGCCAATTGATCAGGAGTTCGCTTCGAATCTGGCACAAATTGATATTCGCGAACACAGAGAACTCATGCGTGAGATTGAGATACCCGTTAAAATAATCCATGCGGCTGATGACAGATACATTCCCGTTCAGGCGGCAAGAGAACACTTTCGTATTATACCACAGAGTGAATTAAGCCTTGTGGCTGGTTTTCATAATTCCATTTTTGAGAATCCAGGTGAATGGTTTTCTGAAATAAATACATTTATTGATCATGTTGATTTGGATAATGGAATTACAAAACATGATGCCTCTCTGAAAAGAATCAATGAATCTGAACAGCCATTTGATCGTACCCGAATTACTCCATTTACAGGATGGGTTTATTTTATCATACTCTGTTTAATTGGCCTCACAACAATAATTAATGAAGATATAGCCTGTATCGGAGCCGGTTTGCTTGCAGCAAGAGGATTGATTGGATTTTGGGATGCATTAATGGCATGTTTGATAGGCATTTTTATTTTTGATGTAATGATATACTGGATAGGGCGTACACTTGGCAGTAAAGCAATCCGTAAAGCACCATTTAAATGGTTTATTAAAGAAGAAGACATAAAAAAAGCAGAAACGATGTTCGAATTACGCGGTATGGAAATCTTGTTTGCGGCCAAATTTATTCCGGGTACGCGCTTTCCTACATATTTTAGTGCGGGCCTTTTAAAAAGTAATTTTCTACTTTTTTTACTTTATTTTATGGTATCCGTTATCATCTGGGCACCGATTGTTATCGGAATTTCCCTGTTTGCGGGGCAAACACTCCTGACCTTTTTTCAAACCTACCAGGATTACTTTGCAATCATTGCTGTTGGCGGCGGAATTATTATTTATCTGATTGTAAAATTCCTGTTACCTGTATTTACTGTAAAAGGCCGAAGGAAACTGGTGGAAAAATGGAGGAGAAAAAGATAGGTAATCAATTATTTTTCTCATTTCTTTTCTTTTCAAAAAAATGATGCAACAGGTAAGAACAATCGGCTTCGAGAACTCCCTGAATAATTTCAATTTGATGATTCAGTTTCTTATTTGATGCAAGATTAAATACGGACCCGCATGCTCCGGCATTGGCATCCATTGCGCCAAAAACAATCCTTGTGATTTTGGCCCATACCAAAGCTCCCGCGCACATGGGGCAGGGTTCAAGCGTAACATAAAGTGTACAATCTTTTAAATATTTATTCGACAGGGTGGATGCCGCCGCAGAAATGGCAATCATTTCGGCATGGGCAGTCGGATCATTCAGTTTTTCCGTTTGATTATATCCCTTCCCTATAATGCGATTTTTGTGAGTTATAATAGCTCCAACCGGTATTTCATCTTCTTTCAGGGCCAGTTCGGCAAGCTGTAAAGCCTTGTTCATAAAATTTTGATGATAATTCAGCCCGGAATCATATTTTCCATTAAACATTTATTCAGAAAGTGTTATGTTTAGTCTTCTGTTTTATTTAACAATGGTCAAGCAATAAGTTATGTATTTATGAGTATTGAAAAAATCGAATCATCGATTAAAGAACTGTTAAAAAATATGATTCGTACCATTCCCGATTATCCAAAACCTGGAATACAATTTAAAGATATAACTCCTCTTCTTGGCAACAAGGATACGCTTGAATTGACATCAAGAATGCTGGCCTCTCCCTACAGAGGAAAGAAAATTGATTATGTTGCCGGCCTTGAATCAAGGGGATTTTTATTTGGAATAAATGTGGCTCAGGATTTACATGCCGGATTTGTGCCAATAAGAAAGCCAAACAAGTTGCCATCGGATACAATTTCCGTATCTTATGAACTCGAATACGGTACCGATAGTCTTGAAATTCACAAAGATGCAATTATTGAAGGGGCAAATGTTATTATTCATGACGATTTAATTGCAACGGGCGGAACCGCATTTGCAGCATACGAACTTATAGAAAAATTGGGAGGCAATGTCGTTGGTTTTTCTTTTGTAATGGAAATAGGCAGCCTTAAAGGAAAAAATAAATTACCACAATCTGTTCCATACCATACAGTTTTAATTGTATAAAGAAACTTTTTTTTTAGATTTACCTATAAACACACATTCACCAAAACAACCATAAATAATACACCATGGCAAAATCAAACATAACTACATTACTATTTGGTGTGGTACTGTTACTTGGCACTGTTGCGTGTGGGCCGTCGCTTGTAAT
Source organism: Balneolaceae bacterium (assembly GCA_050329675.1). Lineage (GTDB taxonomy): Bacteria > Bacteroidota > Rhodothermia > Balneolales > Balneolaceae > CAYVBJ01. Next base: position 8,015 of record JBHJOO010000364.1, on the reverse strand, counting down.
CCAGAATGTGGATTACGCACAGCCTATCGAAAGTGTACTATCGCCTGACAGCGATAATATCGTACATGATCAGCGTTATGCAGTAAAGTTCAGTGTTTCACCGATTTTAGAAGAAGAGGGTACGGGTGCAGTTGATCATGTACGCCTGATCCGTAACAGGGCAGGTTTCTACTTCGTTACTGCATCGGGCTTTCAAAATGTCTATATTTTTGAACCTTCTGAAAATGAGTTGAAACTCAAAAGAAAAATTGAAATAACAACAGCGGGGCTGGGTCAACCGGCATTTAACCAGCGTCAGGATCATATTGAATTGATCGACTCGGCGACAGGTGATACTTTCCGCCTAACCGAAGAAGGAAGACTATAGGAGGCTTATTATGAATATGATAAAAAATAGTATTACTGTCACTGTAATTTTTCTGATAGCGGCAAGCAGTTCAGTTCTTGCCCAGCAATCCGATTACCAAATACAACAGGATTTTAGAAATCAATATAATACACTTGTAGAGCGTGTTGATAATGCCGTTTCATCGGATGACCTGATTGGTCTCTTGAACGAAATTGAAAGCCTTGAAGCTGAGTTTTCCGGTTCAGAAAGTTTGATCAATGCTGCAATATATCCTGAGACATTTCAGGGCAGAATTTCTGATCTAAGATCCCGTTTTGCAAATACGGATCAAAATGTTGCAGTAATCGAACAATTGAATGAAAGGGTAGAAGAACTGAGTGAAGAGCTTCAAACTTTCAGAATCCGTCTGAACCAATTTGAACAGCGCTCAGATTCTCTTGAACAACTCCTTGGAACGTCCAGATCCAGTGAACGCAGGGTTTCAGCTTTAGCAAGGCAATACAGAGAAAATCTCGAAGAACGGGATGAATTTGTAGTTAACTTCATGCGGGATCTTCTCAATCGATATGAAGATATGGATCCTGCTACAGTTTCCGAACTCGCCGCAAGGGAAGATCTTGATGATAATCCACTTGATATCATTAAAACCATTGTGGCAGAATATATAAACAGAGCAGATCAGGAAACCGGGCTCGAACCTGTTGATTATCTTCAAATGAGAGCTCAGCAAGTCTATTTTAATGATGTCTGGGTATCGATTGGCGAACGCCTGAGTCGGGTATTTGCCCCGGATCGTCCGGTACAGGCCCGGCAGGAGGTAACCGATATGCTCTCTGCCTGGCTGGCAAGTGTTGATAATAAACTGTGGGGATCACTGACTACAGCGTTTAGCCAGAATGGAATCAATCTTCCATCGTTCAGCAGTTCTGATACTTTTCATAATGCTATTCTCGGATATGTTGATACAGCAGTTGAAGCAAGCCGTCAGCAAAATACCGAGGAAGATTATGATGCCTTCCGTTCTTTTAATAATTTCTGGAATAACCGGGTAAAAGCCGATTGGGGTGAGTTAATCGTTGAAGCAAAAGTTCTTGATTTTTCACAAATTACAGCAATTGATTTGAGAATTAACGACTGGAACGAAGCTGCAATTCCTACTTCCAATCTTATGATGATACTGTTTATTGTTAGTATCGTTGTAATTATCGGCTTGATTGTAATGCTCGTTACAAAAAAAGGCTAAAGTAAAAGACTCTTTAATTTATTTAGATTTATTAAAAAGCCGGATAATGAAAGTTATCCGGCTTTTTTTAAATCGATTCATTGTCTTCACTCAACTAAAAACTCATCACTTTTCACTTTTGCTGAGTGCCTTTCGAAGTTCAGGCTTTTCGGGACGCTTTCAGTTTTTACTAATACCAAAACTGTAAGGTTAACCCGACACTTCTATTTGATCTCTTATAATCCTAAGGCAGTGAAATGGTTCTGCGCAGAATCCATTCTGAAGATAGAGTAACAAGGACAAGAAAAAACCAGAAATAAAATTGATGAAGGTACAGAAATTCTGTACTTGACCTTTCCACTGTCTGTAATAAATTTCTCTCTTCAAGAGCAGCTAAAAAGGCTGATGGTGCATCTTCATTCAAAAACTCACCTCCGGTAATCTCTGCCAATTGTTGTAGTCGCTGATCATTTCGTTTGGTATCCAAAAATTCTCTCGTTGATGACGCAACAGAAAAACTTCCTCTCTGATCTTCAATAAACCGGCTGCCAATTCTTGCCTCTGCCTTATATTGATATCTGCCGGGCGGCAGGGTACCTGCATTAAGCTGGTAGTTACCATTACTCTGATGCTGCATGGTAAATACTCTGCCACGGTCATTTACTTCACTACTTTGTATATCTACTTCGATAAGGCCATCCGTCTCCGGCAGTCCGCTTTCATTTTGCAGGGTTGCTCTTATGATGATATTCTCATTTTCATTAAAAGATGAACGGATTGTGGATATCTGAAGATTCGTGCTGCCGGAAGGCACAGAAACCCACGAGGTAATATTGGTGATGAATTGATTTATAAAATCTCTGATCTCCGGTTGGCGGCTTTGAGTAAACTTGTACCAATCAAATGCATTTAAAAAAAGATTCCGCGTATTGCCAGTTTCTTCAATAAGTAAATAGGGAATTTCTGTACGCTCATTCTGAAACAAAGTAAACCCCAATACCTGCTGGGCAGGGGATAGTCGGTATTGTCCAAATAGTGTTTGCAATGAAGGCATGCGGTTCGTTTGTACGGGATCAAGATCAAAAATAGGATGATATTCACGCTCGCGTATTTCCGGTTTTACAGAAATGTAAGAGCCGGCTTGATCAATTCCGTAGAACAAGCCGCCCTGCCTTTCGAGCTGACGAAAACTGGATGGTGTTGCAACAAAGAGTGTTGAATACGACTGCATTTTATCAATAATCCAGCTGATTGTTTCAACATTTTGAGGTAATCCATGGACTACAATCATATCTGGCTGCTCTTCTGTATCAACCGGATTACCCCCGATAAATTTACCGGAATTGGTATATGTATAAGCCTTTATTTCAAATGACTGATCTCTGGCTATCAGATTCCGGAAAGCACCCACATCAGGATGAATTTCAAATGCAAGATACCAAACAAGGGTTTTGTCATCCTCAACATCAACTGAAAAAAAAACAGAATTATTTTCAGTGGTCAGTTCGTCATCCAATGGTGGAACCCTGATTTCAAAATCTATGATACCCGGATCTTCATATACAAGATCAAACCTTACTTCATGACTGGACCTGGATTCATTAAATGTCACCTCTTTTTGATCGATCATTTCGCCATTTTCAAAGAGCTGCACAGTTACAGTTTCATCTTTGTATCCATCCTGCTGCAATATAGTATTTACTGAAAACTGCGTATTGGTGTATGCCGACTGCAGGGGATCAAAATCGGTAAGGGCAATATCATTTGCCGATGCAGTATCACCAACAGGAACTGTGAAAAAAGGAATCAAGCTGTTTTGCGCTGAAAAAACAGGATCTCTTCCCTGTGTTATGATTCCGTCCGAAAATAGTAGTGCTGCAATAGCATCGGGTGCCTGCTCGGCCTGATGTTTAAAAACAGCATCCAGATTGGTATTGCTTCCCCTTCCATCAATCAGAATAGATTCATTTCTTTCAACAGTGCTGTCGAATTTGTAGAACAGGTAATTAATTGATTCATTATTGGCAAATTCAAACTGATCAATAAGTAATTGATAATCACTTATGCCGGAATAATCTCCACGTTCAATTTGTACACTCTGGCTGTTATCAAGATAAACCAGAACGGTTGGCTTCTCACTCCAGGAGGTTTGTTTAATAAACAGTGGATTTAATAACAGAATAAACAGTATTAAAAGTGATGAAGCGCGAAGGGATATCAATCCGTATTTTTTTAAGGGATTGATTGATTTTAAATAGTTATAACTCCACCATGCAACACCTGCAGAAATCAACAGTAACAGAATTAACAGAAAGACTGGTATTACCGGTGCAAAAGCCTGAAATCCGGATCCTGTCATAATTTAAAAGGGCTTGGAACATTAAAGGGCATGAATCAAACGCTTGATAATAGAAACCGTGTTAATTCCCTCTGCTTCTGCGGTATAGTTTGTTACAATACGATGCCGGAGTACGGGAACGGCAAGTGCCTCAATATCCTGTTCTGTAACGTTGAACCTTCCGCGTGAAAGTGCACGTGTTTTAGCACCCAAAATAAGGAACTGTGATGCACGGGGGCCGGCACCCCAACTCAAATACTTATCCACAAAATCAATTGAACCGTTTGTTCCGGGCCTTGTCATGGTAACAATACGCACTGCCATATCGAGAACGCTGTCGGGTACGGGTACTTCTCTTACCAGATCTTGAAATTCAAGGATCTGATTTTTTTCAAGAACCGACTCGATCTGTACATTCTGTGGCGCAGTTGTTTTACTCACAATTTCTTTTTCTTCCTGCTCACTTGGGTAATCCAGCCACAAATTAAACATAAATCTGTCGAGCTGTGCTTCAGGCAGGGGATAGGTTCCTTCCTGTTCAATGGGGTTTTGAGTAGCAAGTACAAAAAAAGGCTCATCCAGTATAAATGTTTGCCCTGCAGCTGTTACGTGATGTTCCTGCATCCCTTCGAGCAATGCTGCCTGGGTTTTTGGAGGGGTACGATTTATTTCATCTGCAAGAATAATGTTGGCAAAAATAGGACCCTGAATAAACCGGAAAGATTTATGGCCGGAAATCTTGTCATCCTCAATCACCTCTGTTCCGGTAATATCACCAGGCATCAGGTCGGGTGTAAATTGTATTCTGTTGAAACTTAAATTCATAGTTTGGGCAACGGTTCTGATAAGCAGTGTTTTTGCAAGGCCGGGAACCCCAACCAGAACACAATGACCTCTTGAAAACAGCGATATCAACAAGTTATCAACAACATCATGTTGTCCTACAACTGCCTTTGAAATTTCATCTTTAATTTTTTGAAAGGATTGGGTAAAAACTGCCGCTGCCTCTTCTGTATTAACAGGAATTGATTGCATTCTGATTCTATTGAGATTGTGTAAATTGTTCTGGTCGGTTAATTTTGTATTCAATATAAACTTCATCACGAAGTTCCTGCATCCATTCGTCCATTTTCTGCATTTGTTTTTGTTGCAGGGCTATATCCCTGATACGTTCATAATCATCTTTCAGATTTGCTCTGTGTTCCGGAATATGTTCATCAAGGCGTACAATCCGAAAGGCACGGTTTCGATTTTGATTCGAAGGATTAAAGGATCTCGGTTCTGATATTTGGCCGGATTCTTCCAGTAATAATACAATGCGATATAGGGAAGGGTCAAGACGGTTGATAGGGAAGTGCCTTTCATTCGTTTGTGGATTAAATAAACGGCCGCCCATAGGTTTGGTAAAGTTATCTTCAGAATATTTTCTTGCCATTTCACGGAAAGATTTACCATGATGTAAAACACTATCCCGTATAGCATTCAATTTATCAATAGCAGCCTGTTCATCAAGTTTTTCATTGTCAATCTGGATTAGAATATGATTGGTTTCAATATTATCACCCACCCGCCTGTTCAGCCTGATAACATGAAAACCGAATCTTGTTTCAACAACTTGTGAAATTTCACCTGGCTCAAGTGCTGTTGCAGCAGCCGAATAAGGGGATACAAGGTCATTTATAGGCATCATTGGCAGCAGCCCACCATTTGGGGCTGAAGGCCCATCACTGTATTTCCTGGCTAATTCTTCAAAATTTTTACCATAAACAACAATTGAATCTCTCAAGCTTGATGCCAGTTCAAAAGCTTGTTGTTTGGCATCTTCCAGTGGCTCAGGAATAACTACAATCTGAGACATAGCCACCATTTCAGGAATCATAGGGATAGAATCCTGTGGAATGCTGTTGAAAAATTTTTCCACCTCCGGCCTTGTAATTTTTATATCCATCAATTTTGCCTGCCTCACTTGCTGAGTGATTAACTGCTCACGAAATTGTTCACGGAAATCAGCCCTTAATTGAATAATACTTTTCCCAAAAGCGTCTTCAAGTGCTGCTTCACTTCCAGCCTGGCGAACCAACTGTCGAATTCTCTGATCCATCTGTCTGTTTACCTGATCATCCGTAACAACTACTGAATCCATTCTTGCCTTCTCAAGAAGAACTTCATTATCAATCATTGACTCAAGAGCATCAAACCAAAGCTGTTCTGAAAAAGGTATATCCTGACCTGAGAGTTCTGATTGCCGTAAAAAATCACCAACCTCTTTATCTACATCGGATTTTAGAATAATCCTGTTATTAACAATAGCGATAACTTTATGCGCAACCTCTGTGTTTTGAGCCCACACAAATTCCGGAATTAAAAATGATATCAGTAGAAGTAAACCCGTAATTAATTTTAACATCCTGTTATTCTGTTTTTTTGAAATGATTTCGAATCTTTGATTCAATAGTTGCAACGTTTGGTTTGTCTATTTCATTATTAGCTTCAGCCTGAAGGTACAAATTTCTGATATGGGTATTTACAAGCCTGCGGGATTTTTCAAGAAAAAGCCAATTTTCAATCTGATCTACCAGCCAGTCAAGATCAGGGTGATCACCTTCAGGTTTCTCCTCTAAAAGCTGTACAAAGTGAAAATAACCTCCACGGTTTGCAATCGGAGAAATTTCGGTAATTCCAATAACATTCAGGTACTGGTTTAAAATTCTGATATCAGCTAATGCCATCGAAATCGGATAATATCTCTCTGAATTCTTAATCTGCTGATCCGGCTCAATACTGTAACGATTCGCTACTGTATCCCAGTCAACGCCATTCAGCAGATCACGGCGTGCATTATCAGCCTCGACTCTTGTTCTGGCAGTAAGATGCCTGAACCGTACGTATTTTTCTTCAAGTACAAACCTGTCTTTATTTTCCTGATAATAGTTCTGAGCTTCTTCCCGCGTTACTTTTAAATCATCCATAAATTCATTTAGTAAAAACTCTTTGTATAAATCAACTAATAACTGATTCTGAAATCTGCTAATACGTTTATTATAATCTGCAGTCTGATGCAATCTCCTCTGGCGGGCTTCACGCTCAATGGTTTTATTTTCAATCCAGTTTGTTCTGTAATTTTCTATAGCGCCAATCGTGTCTTCTCTTAAAATAAATTCAGGGATTTCATCTAATGCCATTTTCAATGTCAGCTCATAATTACCTACTTTTGCAATCACTGAATCAGGCAGAGTTCCTGATGAAGGCTGACAAGAGAACATGAAAGAGGATCCAACAATAACTACTATCGATATGTGTAATTTATTACGCAACAGTAAATTAATTAATATTATCCGGAAAGATTTTAACATTGTATTTCTTTCTTAAATAACTCATAAACTCATTTTCTCTGATTGGCTGGTATTCATTTAATATTCTATAGAAAGCTTCATCGAATGTCATGGGTCGGGCTGATAAAATCTCAGCGAGATAAAGATATGCTTTTCGGTTTCGATAACTGAATGTTTCGCTCATTTGCCCGGGTTCCAATTCGGGTAATTTGGAAAAGGGTTCTTCGTAAGTTACATCTGTCGAATCACTTAAAACCATAAGGCCAGGAAAATTGGATCTCAGGCTGTCTGGTTCCAAACCACTTTTAAGATAATTCCTTGATGCTTCAAGCAGAGAATCTTTTTGAGCACCCACTAAATAGTAGTGATATCTGTCATTAAACTGATATTTTTCTGCATTTCTTTCATAAATCTCAAAGAGCACTGTGGTATCTACTGTTGCAGCACTCCACATATTTTCATCACTGACTTTAAATACCAATAAACCATCATGGAATGTTTGAATTTGTTTTCTAAACTCCGGGAATTTTGCTTTTGTGATCCCGACTATTGATGACTCAAAAACGGATTCTTTAAAATCATCGAACCATTGGTGATTGTATCTGTTTGCATCTGCATTTGCGTGTTCCTTTTTGAGCCAGTTTAGATAGTCGGATCCATTATAGCTTTCCCCATTGAACACAAATATCTCTGATTTTAATAGTGATTCAGCAAGTTCAAGATCAATTATATTTTTTGTACTACCTGATTGAATGGCGCCTTCCAGATTCCTTA
>JBHJOO010000451.1:0-5337 GCA_050329675.1 Balneolaceae bacterium | reverse complement strand
CTTCAATTGAAAGATAGTCATTCAACACATTTTCGGCGATGCTCCATCTTCTCAAATCGAATAAACGATGGCCTTCCATTGCTAATTCAACCCTTCTTTCATAACGAACAGCCCTTCTTGCTAACTGTTGGTCTGTCCACGGAGCATTATACAAACCAACCCTGTAATCTGCCCACGTGATCGACTGATCATCAATTGGTACGGCAATATTCCCGGCTCCGTCACCCGGCCCCTGTACACCAGCAGCAGCCCTTTCTCGAATTTCATTCACAATTTCCCGGGCATTTTCAAGAGAACCGGCCTCCACCTCTGCTTCAGCCAATAGCAACAACATATCAGCATATCTAAAGAGATGAATATTCACAGAATTTAACTGGGGAGGTAACCAGCCAACATTGCTGACCGCACCACTTGCATTTTCATGCACATTTTTCTTTGGGCTATATGGTCCTCCCCAGCCCCGGTCTCTGATCCATCCGGATGCATGCGGGCCCCAGTCTTTATATGGGACACCGTCCCTGCCAACTGTCCAGTCAAGCCTTGGATCAACAGGAATATTGTTATCAGCGGCTGTTAAATTTTCATTTCTGCTGTTCCAGTTGGGATCTGTTAAGGCCAGTGGCAAACCATTTGCATCAACAGTAAAAAAGTTCACCAGGTTTTGAGAAGGCTGATGAAATCCACAGCATCCAAAAGGACTGCCACTGTGTGGGAAATTGAGCCGGTCACCCCAGTTTGCATTGTCCCCATCCGGGTTGCCATCATTACTGGAAGCCTGATAAGCCAGAATCGTTTCAGGGCCATTTGCAAACTGCTGAAAACCGGTCCAGACACGGTGGAAGTTTTCTTCCAGTGCATACGGTCCGCTTGATCTTACTTCCCGTAATGTCGTCAAGCCACCGGCAAAATCACCGGAATTAACCTGAACTCTTCCAAGATAAGCTCTTGCTGTCCATGAAGTAACTCTTCCCACTTCACCATTTCTTGGTGTAGGTGGCAAAAGACCGGCCGCGGCCTGAAGGTCACCTATAATATTTGCAATAACATCAACACCAACATTTGTTTTTCGCGGATTATCATCATCTTCATTGAAGTACGGGATGTTCCCCCACAGTCTCCAACCTTCGAAATGATAATGAGCCCTTAAAAACAATGCCTCACCGCGAATACTATTAGCGGCTGCATCCGTTAGTTCTCCGGGACTATTTTCCAGCACGTTATTCAGGAGTCGTATGGTTGCATTCGCCCGAACAACACCTTCAAAAACAGCACGCCACTTATCATTTAAATAAGCTTCTGCACCGCTTTGTCCCCATTGATATCTTTCAACATCATTAATTTCAGGCTGATCCACATTTTCAGAACCCTTATAAGCATCGTCTGCTGCCACACTGCCCCACACCCAGTTACTGCCGGCACCGCCCCAGTTTGCTCGTATTGGTGTTGGTGAGCCGCCTAACATTCTGTATGCTCCAATCAATGTGCCTTCAACACCTTCGGAGTTCGATAGGGTCGTCTCATCGAGCTGACCTTTTGGTGTACTGTCTAGAAAACCATCACAACCATATATAATCAATGATACAAGCAGAATGATACCAGTTCCGAACCAAAATTTGTTTTTTAATAAATTCTTCATTTTTTCTCAGTTTTTAAAAATTATGATTTAAAAATTGACACTAAGCCCAAGACTAAGCGTTTTGTTACTTGGAAACGCACCTCTGTCAATACCTCGGGCCTGATCTCTGATATCTCCTCCGGACCCAAATACATTGGAAGCAGGTAGTGACGGGTCAAGTCCCGAGTAATTGGTAATGGTAAACAGATTTTCACCCTGGAAATAAACTCTGAGGTTTCTTAATCCTAAAGCAGGCATCACATCAACAGGAAACGTATATCCAATTTGAAGATTTCGTAATCTCACATATGAACCGTTTTCAACAGAGAAGCTGCTTATCTCATTACTAAATGTATCTGTAATGTCAATTCTTGGGAAATCAGCATCTGGGTTAATGACCTGCCCATTTTCAACAATTGCAGACCGTGTGAGCAGGTCGCGACGTACATTTGTACTGAAATTACGGAATATCATGAATTCATTTTGCACATTGAATATATCATTTCCGAATGTTCCAAAGAGTGTTGCATTGAGATCCCAATTTTTCCACTGAAAGCCAAAATCGAGCCCTGCGGTAAAATCCGGATGCGGATCTCCGATAATGGTTCTGTCGGCAGATGTTATTTGTCCGTCTCCATTTACATCCCTGAACCTGAGCCGGCCGGGAGCTGCACCATCCTGAGCAGCATGGGCATCAACTTCAGCCTGATTCATGAAAATACCATCTGCCACCAGGCCAAAGAATGCACCTATCGGCTGTCCTACCATATTAATGACCTGGGTTCCAAATCGGGTTGAAACCGGGCCGAAAAAGAATTCCTGTTCGCCATCTATACTGCGAATTTCATTCCTGTAGTGGCTGCCGTTGAAATTAACACTGAATTGTAAGTCACGGTTAATGTTTCCTCTGTATCCTATTGAGAAATCAATACCCCTGTTCCTCATCTGGCCAATATTTACAATAGGAGGTGCCGCTACACCAGCTGTAGCAGGTGTTGGAGGATTAAACAACATATCATTGGTAGTCCTTTCATAGATATCTATTTCAAAGTTAACCCGTCCTTCAAAAAATTCAGAGTCAAGGCCAAAATTAAATGATTCTACCTCTTCCCATTTCAGATCGGGATTACCTAACGAGGTCTGTCTGAATCCGGGCACAATACTGCTCCCGGAACCGGTAATATCAAAAAAGGTATCGCCTGTACCTCCGCCAAAAAAACTGAAAATCCTTGCAGAAGGTATATTCTGATTGCCGGTTTTACCCCAGCCAAACCGAAGCATAAGATTTGTAAAGAAATCACTGTTTTGCAAGAAAGGTTCACTGCTCAGTCTCCATCCGGCACTGGCTGCAGGAAAGGTTGCCCATCGGTTATTCGGGCCAAAATTGGAAGAGCCGTCTCTGCGAATTGTAAAACTCAGCAGATATTTTTCATCAAAATTGTAATCTATTTTTCCCAAAAAGGATAATAAACTATTCGTGCTGCCACCACTTCCAACACTTCTGGATGCATTATCCGCAAGAAAAGCCTGAATAAATCTGGAATTAACATCCGTTGAAATCAGATTTGAAATACCACCACCTATAAAACTGTTCGTAAATCTTCTGGATTCCTGTCCGGCCAGTACATTTATATTATGCTTGTCATCAAATGATTCAACAAACGTTAGAGTATTAGAAAATGTCCAGTCAGTAAAATTACTGAAGCCCTCACTAATACTGTTCGTAAATGTAGGTTCAGAGTTTTCAGGGAATATGGGATTAAACGTTCTGTTTGAATTCTCGCCGATATTGAATCCAAATCTTGTAGTAAAAGCTAAATTATCAAGGACATCACCCCTTGCAAATACATTTCCGAAAATACGTGTATTCCGTGTTTTGTCGTCCTTGTTCGCGTAAGCGTTTTTTAGCGGATTTGTTTGATTACCAAGGCTTACAGCTTTCCCGGAAGCAAAATTGCCCTGGATATCAAATACCGGAACAATAGGCTGCATCAAAATATCTTTACCCATGATACCATCTTCAGCAAATCCTCCCGGATCACCTAAACCGCCAAATGATTCATCTATGGCCAGTGTTATATTTTCTCCTATTGTAAATCTGCCGGCATCAAATTCGGTATTTACACGAACAGTCCCCCTTTGAAAACGGGTGAATGCAGAGGTGCCGGCCTGGTCTACAAAATTAAATGATACATTATAACGATTATTATCACTCCCACCAGAAATCCCAATGTTATAGTCTTGGGTAAAAGCAGAGCCAAATACCTCATTAAACCAGTCTGTACCCGATTGATTTGCCCTCATAATCAAATTATCAGGAAATGAAAATGTTGATTCATCAACATTCATTGTTTGATTAACTCCATCATTTGGCCATATAAAATTGGGAAGACTCGGATTGTTCATGTCCCCATAAATATTTGTAGGGAAACCGCCCGGATCATTTTCATGAGCCCGTACTACTACCTGCATATACTCAAGCGGATCCGTAATTAGGATATCATCGAGGCCTCTTGCCGGAGTTGCCCGGCCTAATCTCATATCAACAGATACCTGAGGGCCAGCTGATGCCCTTCCTTTTTTTGTCTCAATTATAACAACACCATTACTTGCCCGGGAACCATAAATAGAAGCTGCAGATGCATCTTTCAAAACTTGCATAGACTCTATATCATTCGCATTTATAAAGTTCAAAAATGAGTCTTCAACTGGTGTCCCGTCAATAATATAAAGAGGTTCGTTATTTTGAAATGAACTTACCCCCCGTATTCTTACGGTGCTTCGCGAGCCGGGTGAACCGCTTGATTCTACCGTAACTCCTGCAACACGTCCATCGAGCCTTTGCAATGCACTTACTGTAGATTGCCGGCTGACACTTTCGACATTAACTGTTGATACTGCACCGGTAATATCTGCACGCCGCTGAGCTGTATATCCGGTAACGATCATCTCCTGCAAATCGGCTATTGTTGTCATCATGCTTACATCAATTCTGGATCTTCCATCTATATTTTCTTCTACTCTGCGAAACCCGATAAATGAAAATATCAATACCCCATCTGCAGGAGCCATTATCCTGTAATTTCCATCAAAATCTGTTGTAGTACCTGTAGTTGTGCCTTGTAGTATTATGGTTACGCCAGGTAATGGTTCACCTGCAGTTGTTGTCACTGTTCCGGTTACTTCAATTTGTTGAGCGAATGAAGAAACAGATAAAACTGTGATCAGTAAAAAACCGCTCACCAATGAAGAAATAAATGGTAAAAGGTTTCTCCATGAGCTAAACCTCTTTTGTAGCTTTTTTTTCATAATCGGGTTATACCTCAATTTAAAGTTAAATTTACGATTAAGTCCTGTTATTTAATGTTTAATACGCAGACACTTTAAAATTCCATAAGTTTTTTTGAGAGCAAGATCCAGGCCTGTTTCTTGTTAAAAACAGAAATTGAGATTTTACACTTTCGTTTAACAATTTTATGGTTTGTAAAATTATTTTAAAGTTTGCATAACATACACATCCGATTTTAGTTAAGTAAACCACACATTGCAAGTGATTTTATTAAATTGGAACCGGTTCCACGATGAGCGTTTTATAAATCAGAGAGGTATAACTTTACAAGTGGCAAGACGATGAATAGTTCTATTTCTATTTAATTTTATTGAACTTAGGTGATCTTTTTTTTTGATTTTTATATTAAAAACCTGCCAAAATGGAAATATTC
>JBHJOO010000093.1:0-8043 GCA_050329675.1 Balneolaceae bacterium | reverse complement strand
TGATAGATAGCATGACATAGTTTACACATTTTGTAGCATAACATTGTTTACACTTTTAGTAAACATAAGTTCTTTGACATAGTGATTTTCTCGTAGTGTTCATCTAAAAACCGATGAACGAATACGAGAAAAGAAAACAAGCTATCAAACGACATCAGGCTGGTGAGGCAGTTTCCAGTATTGTAAAGTCTCTAGGAAAAAGTCGACCCTGGTTCTACAATTGGCTGAAGCGATATGAAGCTACTAACGGGCAAGGCAACTGGTTTGAAGACCAATCCAGAGCGCCCAAAACCAAACCAACCAAGGTAGCGGCCTCGCTGGAGCAACAGGTTCTTGATGCGCGCCAACGCTTGGAACGACAAGGGATCGCTCAAACCGGAGCGATTGCCATTTCCTATGAGCTGCGTAATCAGGGAATTGCTCCACCTGAAGTCTGGACGATTAACCGTATTCTGGCCCGTCATGGAGTAACCAAGGACAAGCCTGTCCGGCGCTCCAACAAGGAATATCCAGAGCTGTTCTTCCATACCCATCAGATGGATCTGGTCGGCCCGCGCTGGATCAAAGGCGATGGACGGTTTTACAGCGTAAACATCATCGATACGTGCTCGCGTACATGTCTGGCCGCCCCGGTTCGCACCAAGGCATCGTTGGGCATTGCCGAGGCTCTGGCTACATTTTGGTCGACCCACGGGATGCCCGATGCGCTGCAAATGGACAATGAGTTAGCCTTTCGGGGCAGCAACCGTTATCCACGTAGCTTTGGTACCGTCGTTCGGTTTGCCTTGGCTCTGGGCATCGCTCCGGTGTTTATTCCAGTGGCAGAGCCGTGGCGGAACGGGATTATCGAACGATTCAACCATACCTATGACAGGCGTTTCTTTCGATCCCAAACCTTTACGGGCTTTGAGCATCTGAGTCAGGCCTCCCATCACTTCAGCAGCTTTCATAACAGTCATCACCGCTATAGCACTTTAGGCCATAAAACCCCGGACCAAGTTACCGGGGAGTTGTTGCCGGCTATGCTCTACGATGGGCGATTCAATTTGGAACAACGAATTCCGCTCGAAGAAGGCAGTATTTACTTTGTTCGGTACATTCGAAGCGATTGTAAGCTTCACCTTCCCACTGAGTCCTTTCGCGTTGATCAAAGCTTGAAGTATTCCTATGTGGTTGCCGAGATCAGCGTGGAAAATCACTGTTTGTTTGTCCAACAAAACAACAAAGTTATCCAAACTTTTGATTACCTAATGCCAGTTGACTGGTAGCTTGTTTGTCACTATGTAAAAGAACTTATGCTATGAAATCGACCCTTAAGCGCCCCCTGCAGGGGGCCAGGGCTACGCCCTGCTCTTAACAGTCAAAAAAGTGTAAACTATGTTATGCTATACAACAACTAACAACTAACAACTAACAACTGACAAAATACACCTCCCTATTTCACCACGCAATCTCTGTAACCCCTTGTTTTTTATTATGGAGTCAGGTGTTCTGAAATTCTGTTCTATAATCAAGTAGCAGCATAGTTGCGGGCATTCTTTTAGCGTGGCTGCCCATATGAAACATCTGATAAATGAGATCAAATTGCGGTTTATCTTTAGTTTGAGAACCTGTATCTTTAATGCTTAGGGCAAGTTCCATACAGCCAGCTCCCTCTGAAATCCGTCAGGGCCGGAAGGCAGCAGCGGTAGGAGGTCGTAGCGGCGTGATATGGGTAGCTTGCCCTTCTTTTTTATACAGATGCTGATTTAAGAATTTAAGGATTGACTTATTGAGGCTGCAATATGATCCGCGTGAATTCTTGAATTTTCGATGAAGAGTGAGCTTGTATCCATACCTCCGCAAACTACTCCTGCTACATATACGCCTTTCCGGTTTGTTTCAAGGGTTTCCTTATTATACACGGGCATTTTAAATTTATCATCTGTTAATTCAATACCGAGTTGATTCATCAGGTCGTAGTGAGGCACATATCCGGTCATAGCCAGTACAAAGTCATTTTCAATGGTAATCTTTCCATCCGGAGTCAGAATGTCCACGGTTTTTTCCCGAATTGCGAGTAATTCGGAATTGTAATAAGCAGTGATTGATCCTTCCTTAATTCGATTTTCAATATCAGGTTTCACCCAGTATTTAACCGTTTTTTTCAGGCTGCTTCCCCGAAGCAAGATCGATACATTTGCGCTTTTACGCCATGTTTCAAGAGCCGCATCTACGGCAGAATTTCCACCACCGACTACAAGTACATTTTGCCATGTATACAGATGAGGGTCATCGTAATAATGGCGCACTTTCGGCAAATCTTCTCCGGGTATATTCATCAATTTAGGTTTTCCATAAAAACCGGTTGCAAGAATTACTTTGGATGCCTTGTATTCGTTTTTGTCAGTTTTAACAATGAAATTGCCGTCATCACCTTCAACAAAAAGTACTTTTTCATATAGTTTTACATTCAGGGCATAGTGTTCAGCTGCTCTCCGGTAGTATTCAAGGGCTTCCTGTCTTGTAGGTTTGGGGCCGTGCGAAATAAAGGGAATGTTTCCAATTTCAAGTTTTTCAGAGGTTGAAAAAAATGTCATATTTGAAGGGTAGTGGTAAATTGAATTTACCAGGCATCCCCTTTCAATAATCGTAACCGGTATTTTTCTCTTTTTTAACTGAATTGCAGTAGCCAGGCCAATGGGGCCTGCTCTTATAATAAAAACCATGCAGACTTTATCGATTTATTTTTTACGTATAGTAACAGTGCAAATATAAACATTTGGCATGCTATAAGCAGAATGGGATTACTGCTTTTATACAACATGAATAATAAAAAACCATGAATCAAAATTCGTTGAAGTAGGAGAGAACACTGTTCTCCAGCCAGTTCGATTGACGACTCCAGAAACCTACATGTCCTCCGTTTTCTACAAAACAGTTGGTTATGTTACTGTTTTGTATGATATCGCTAACCGGACAGAAATGATACGGACTGAGAGGGTCTTGCCTGCTGTGTATTATCATTACAGGAGATTGAATGCAGTCAATAAAAAAAGCACTCGAACAGGATTCGTAATAGTGATCGGCATCTTTAAAACCATGAAGCGGAGCCGTAATTTGATCATCAAACTCATAAAGAGTACTTCCCGTAAATTCAGGCAAATCAGGAAATTTTTTTCTTTTCAGTTCAATTTTTTTTCTCAGACTTTTCAGAAAATAGTAATTATAAATCCGGTTCAGTCCGTTATTCAGATTAAGCGAGTCTTTTTTCAGATCAAAGGGAGTTGATATGGCTGCTATCGCTTGAATTGGATGAGCGGTACGGTGCCTTCGCAAAAAATTGAAAAGTGTACTCGCGCCAAGTGAAAAGCCTGCAGCAAACAACTTGTGGGTTGGAAAACTTTCATTGGCCCATTTTATCACAGTTTCAAGATCATCTGTTTCACCTGAATGATAAAAGCGGGGTTTCCGGTTCATGTCACCACTGCAACTTCTGAAGTTTACAGCAATGGTACTATAACCGTTAAGGAAAAGAACTTTGGCAAGATGTGTAATGTAATATCGCCTTGAAGACCCTTCAAGGCCGTGAAATAAAATGGCAGCCCTTTTTGAATTTTTATTTTCTTTAAAATCGATATCAAGAAAATCCTGATCCGGAGTATTGATACGAAGGCGCTCAGCCCCTATATCTACAGATGCTTTAAACAGTGAACTGAATATTGTCTGTCTGTGGCCACCCCTGCACCATAATGGCGGTGAAAAACCGGTGCATATTTGAACTTTTTCAGTGATTAAATCCCTCAAACTCTTATTTTTAAAACCGCCAGAAAATTACCAATTTATTCAGGAAACTGAAACTTTAAAATTGAGATGACACTAAATCACTTTGTTTGAATTTTGTGTATTTTTGAATCACAAATTTTCAGTTAATTAATTTAAAAATGATTTCCGGCTATAACCCCTCTGTTGTAAATCGTGTAGCTGCCATTGATCTTGGCACAAACTCATTTCATGCTGTAATTGTAGATATCCAACCCGATGGCAGTTTTTATACTATTGATAAACTGAAAGAAATGGTTTTGCTTGCCGAAAAAGGAGTTGGCGAACGATTATCAGATGCAGCTATAAAACGCGGGCTTGATGCCCTGCAAAAAATTAAAACCCTGTGTGATCATCAGAACACAGACCGTATTCTGGCGTATGCTACAAGCGCGATTCGGGAAGCAGAGAACGGCGGCGAGTTTATACAAAGGGCAATTGATGAAGTCGGATTAAAAATTAATGCCATACCCGGCAGGCTTGAAGCAGAACTAATTGGGCTGGCTGTACAGCACGGAGTAAAACTACCTGTGGATTCACCGGTATTAATGATGGATATTGGCGGGGGGAGTGTTGAGTTTATATTGGGCGACAGGGAAAAGTTTTATTTTCTGACGAGTAAAAAAATTGGTGTTGCCCGGATGAAGGTTCAATTTGTTGATAACGATCCCGTAAATAAGGATGAAATTGAAGCATTGGAAAATCACTTCAAAGATAAACTCAGGGATGTTGCACAAGCTTTTGCCACACATCGAACGGATACAATTATAGGTTCATCAGGCACAATGGAAAATATTGCTGCAATGATTGCTTATAAAAATGATAAACGCCCAAGTCTTTCTCTTAATGAATTGGAGTTTACATCAAAGCAATTTTTTCTTTTTTATGATGATGTTATTAAAATGAATCATGCGCAGAGAGCGAGGTTAAAGGGTTTGGATGAAAAAAGAAATGATTTGCTGATTCCGGGCCTGATACTGGTTCGTTTAGTATTAAAAACTTTTGCAATAAGGAAAGTAGTAATTTCAGCACAGGCACTGAGAGAGGGGATAATCATCCGTTATATTCAAAAAGAATTGCCCGACCTGAAAAAGTTAATATCTGATCCGGATCCGCGCCGGCGCAGTGTTTTTGAGCTACTGAACAAGTGCCATTGGCATGAGGCACATTCAAGACAAGTAGCCTGGATGGCAATGATCATTTTTGACAAACTTAAAACTGAACTTGAATTAACAGAAAGTGACAGGGAACTGCTCGAGTATGCATCCTGCCTGCATGATATCGGCTATCATATATCACACAGGAAGCATCATAAACATGCTCTGTATCTTATCAGAAATGCAGATTTAAGAGGCTTCAAGGAACCTGAAATTGATATTATGGCCAATGTAGCGCGGTATCACAGGCGGTCAACACCTAAATCCCGCCACAGATATTACGATCGGCTGCCAGAAAACCTGAAAAAAAGAATAGTAAAATTATCAGCCATTCTCAGAGTTGCCGATGGCCTTGATCGAAGCCATTATCAAAATGTAAGAAAGCTGGAAGTTGAAATTAATGAGCTTGAAATTAAACTACGAATCTTCACAGAATCGGACCCTGAACTTGAAATATGGGGTGCTTTGCGCAAAAGCACACTCTTTGAAGAAGTTACCGGCAAAAAACTGGTCATAGAACCGGTTGAAGAGGGTGTACTGGTTGTGTGAAATTGTTATGAAGGCTGTTGCTGTACAAATCATCAGATAAATGGATGCTGCATCAGCAAGAATGCGTTCTCACTCCAATGACTCCGGTGGATTTTTTCGTATCTCTTCTTTTTCGGGTTTGTTATTGGTGGAATCAATTAGCAGCTCACCCAGCGTCTTCCAGTCATCAGAACCTGATTCGGCCAGCAATATATCACTTTCAAGTTCACCCAATTCCAATTTTTCTTGTATGGCTTCAAGTGTCAGCGGACCTTTGGGTACCTTGCCGCCTGGCATCATATAAAAATACTGATGCTGTGACCGCTCCTTAATTTTATTTGCAAGCATTTTCCCCATTTGTCCGGCCTGAAGAGCAAATTTTCTTGTTTTTCCGGCAATCTGATTACCGGCACTACCCAGTAACTGTTGAATTCGTTCGTCATCATCCGACTCAAAGCCTGCCAGAGATCCAACATGTTCTTCCATGCCATGTGTATCAAAATTCAGATACTGCTCTTTTCTAAATCCAACAAAACGGGAAAAAAGAACAGCCGGAAATCCCAGGGCCACACTATTGTAATCTTTCACTGCCTTGTTATATTCCTGGCCCATACGTTCTATATCTGAATGGCTTTCCCGAATATCATTCATTAAATCCTGGTACAGGCCGCTTGCTTTCAGGTCGGGAAATCTATGAGCAGCATCTTGCAGAGTAGCCATCATAGTACTTGATTGCTGCACGGTGCTCATCAAGCCGGTTGCGGTATTATCCTGTGAAACCTTCAATTGTGTAAATTGCTCAAATCCCTTATAACCTTTTACAACTTCGCCGGCTTTATTTATAATGTCAATCATTTTTTTAACCGCACCCCCGACATTCGATCTCTTTTCCCTTACCTCCTCTTTCAGTTTTCTTATCTTGTTATATGAAAAAATAAATAGAATAAGTAAAATGACTGCCACCCAAAAAACAAAACTAAACAGATTACCAAGAAATTCCATAACTGCCACCCAATATTAATTTAAAGTTTAACTATATAAAGGTATAAGGCACGCAGAATATATTTTAACTCATTATTTTGAGTAATATCCCCTGAATCACCACTTTATAAATGCAGATTAAAGCCAAAACCTGTGAAACTTTAGTATTATTTTTATATAAATGCAAGTATCAAAAAGAAAAATCGGGAATAAAATCCTGGCTTACCATATTGGCCTTGTGTCATGTTAACCCATACATGTCAGTTGCATAAAGGCCTGAAACAGCATTCCCGTGCTTTTGCCGTCCCGTCAGCGGCAGGGATGTCAGCGTCAGTAACTTTGGAAAAAGGTGATCACAGGGCGATTATCTCACAAAACCCAACGCTGTCAGATCCAGTGGGTGCTGACAGGTTTCGATCGACATTTCTCACTTGACATGACACTAACTTAAAGCATTTGATTGCAAAAATATCCGTTTCTAAAACCGCTTATCACTCTTTCCATTTTTTACTTTTTGGATATACCGATTACGGGTTTTAATCCCCGACTTGTTACCATAAATAGCACCAAGAATTGTGGAGAATGCAAGAATTACAATTGTAATAAAACGTGAGTTATCTAAATTGTCATTCACATAAATAATCCAGAATCCCGGAGGAAGAAAGATGAGAAAGGCGAGGACATAATGTAAATTTGTTGGCTCAGGTACTTTACTGATAAATCGCCTGATTGAGCCATAGGAGAGATTCAGGTAAACAAAACCAAAAGCGAGCAGGGCAACAAGGCCAACCCAACCGGGATCCGTAATAAAAACGAGAAGAGGGTTGGCAAAAACAATAATTCCGAGGGATATCATCAACACCCAGGTAACATAAGCAAATAAACGGGCACCGCCTTGCATAAATGCTCAAATTAAGATCAGATTTTAGTTATTTAACCCAAAAAAGTTGTTTGAAATTTCAGGCTTAAAATATGCTATTTATTTTGCTTAAAAAAATATCAGCAAAATCAGCAGGCGAAAGATGAAGCTTGCGTCAACATTATTCAGGAATTACGGCACATCACTTCATCGATTGGCACAATTCAACTAAAACCCCATTATTGTCTTTGGGATGAATAAAAGCCACGAGTTTGTTATCAGCTCCCGGTTTGGGATGTTCATTAAGGATGGTGAATCCCTCCTTTTTCAACCGTTTTAATTCGTGGTGAATGTCATCAACCTCAAAGGCGACATGGTGCAATCCTTCTCCTCTTTTAGAAAGATAGGTCTCTATCACTGATCCCGGTTCGGATGCACCAAGCAATTCTACCTTTGATTCACCCGTTTTGAAAAAAGCAGTAACCACTTTTTCACTTTGGACGGTTTCTCGTTTATAACAATCTTTTTTTAAAATTTTTTGCCAGATTGCAATTGCATCTTCAATATTTTTGTGATATGTCTCTAAAATATCAAGTGTTTCTTCTAATTTCTGCTCAAAAAGGTATCGTTCAAATGGAAACGGAAAAATGTCAGTGTCCCCGTGTCGAACAATATTTGCCAATGCTTTTCTAAAATTGTCTCTCATTTATCTTGATG
>JBHJOO010000142.1:0-3952 GCA_050329675.1 Balneolaceae bacterium | reverse complement strand
ATACCCGTTACACCTTCAGCCTGTACAATTTCTGTTATCGTTAGTGAAAAACCGCCAGATCGCTGATTTTCCATAAGAGATGCAATTACGATATACTCCGAAAAATCAATTTCAGGAATTTCCGGCTCCGGATTGTATTCACTGGCAAAAAGATCAACCCAAAGTGTTTTAAAACTCTCTTCGTCCCGGAACACTGCATTTTCTTTTTCCACGATAGATTTGGCAACGTTGACAGATTTCAAAACCGTACTGAACTCTACCTGTGTGGCATTCTTAAAAAAAGAGTCGTCAAGTTCAAATTCATCATCCAAATTCAAGCCTGTACAGCCAGACGAAATCAGGAAAAAAAGTGCCATGTAAATTATATAAAAAAACTTCATCATTCTGATAACGGATTGGTTTGTTATTTACTATTTATAATTATAACTACACAATCGCAAAGGGCTGTACCTATCTCCAATAAAATACCTATTTTAATTTATTCAACAAACAAAGGTTCATTTTATTACATTTCTGATGTCATTTGGGGGGGGAGGCCAAAACAGTACGCCCATCCATGGTGTTATACTGATTTATCTGCAAGCCGCCACTCATATACATATGCAATTACAATTCCGACAATCGAAAGTACACCCAGCCAAAGCACCATTTCTAATAGCACCAGCAATACCGGTTCGTGCATCACATTCCAGGGCAGATAAAACTCAAACCATGGCACCATAAGCGCCCATGACACCCATCCGAACAGAATCCCTTTTTTCCACCGGGGTTTTCCATCAAACGCTCTTCTGATGAAATGATAGACAATACCGTAGAGCATTCCGATTATAAGCAGGCCGATTGGGAGAATCCACCACGTTTCAGCAGCGTATGGCAATGGTTCAAGTTGTCCGACGACATACAGGAATTTTTCACTTTGATAGTCCGGATTCGCGAGTATAGCCTGCGCCGGGCCAAATAAGAACATCAATGCAATGATCCAGGCAAATCCGCCGGTTAATCCGGCAGCAAGTGCCCAAACAAGTGAGGGTAACTTGGTTTTCATAGTCTTACGCATTATTTATTTAAGCGATAGTGTAGGCATAACGCCCCGACACATAACGGGCGCGGAAATTGTGATGAGTTAATAAACGGCTATAAATTCAAAACCGGCAACTCTTCACATCGAAATCTGTTCCGCATCCCCAGTTAATGTGCTTGTTATACTGATGCTATTTTGATTGTGCCTCGTGATGTTTTTTTACTTTCATTGAAACAAACCTTGAACGAGCTTTTGAATCAAGTGGCATCTTTTGCTCCTTACACCATTTGACTAATTCATCCAGTTCTATTTCTATTTTATAAACCTTAATTCCAAGATCTTGGAAATTTTTGAATGCTCTTTCAGCACTTTCTTTCCAGTCTTGATAGGTTTTATCAAAAACATGGCTGTCAGAACTCATCTGTTTAGCCTTTTTCCATTGTTCAGGTTTCCACCAAAGAATTCCAGTTACAGATTTTTCTGCCATGAAATTTTAAATTAATGTTTACAGGAGAAAACGGTACAACATACTAATGATGAATTTACCCGCTTTCAATAAATTATCCAAGATCCTTACATAATGGCTGTCAGCCAATAAATTGGAGTGTTAAGTTCAATAATGTGATTCAATTAAAAATATTTTCGCCACTCTTGCCCCGACTTTGCGCGATTAATAACAGG
Source organism: Balneolaceae bacterium (assembly GCA_050329675.1). Taxonomy (GTDB): domain Bacteria; phylum Bacteroidota; class Rhodothermia; order Balneolales; family Balneolaceae; genus CAYVBJ01. The sequence continues at coordinate 2,250 of JBHJOO010000142.1, read as the reverse complement.
GATAAATCATTGTTTCTTTCAATCAAAACAAAGTCACGAAAAAATGGGAAATTTAAAGTACAGTTCAAATCATACGTCAAAGATAAATGTATCGATAACAGGACTGATAATTATTATTGTAATTATTACAGGGTTTGGAACAACACCTTCCCTGGCCCAGGTTGATCCTGAAGATCCTTTCAGAGGCAATTACCTGTTAGGTGAAAACGCGGAAATTGTGGTGGTTACAGGAACGAATGGGAATGCAACCATTAGAATCATTGATGCCAATGGCGATGTCACTGCCGGAGGCCTGACTGAGGTTAATAGTCAGACCATTGAAGCTCCCTGGGGTATTTTTGGCAATACCGAACAAGTGGATATAGCCACCGGTGATTTTAACGGCGATGGGTTTGATGAATTTATCGGTGTATGGCCGGGCCCGGATAGTACCATCACCATGTTTATCCCTGAAATGGATCCGGCTGATTTCAGCTGGACCAACGCAACCCTGAAATCTGTGCAGGACGATGGATTCCCAAAATTAAAAGAAGAGGAAAATGTATTTCAATTAAATGGCTGGATACGCATGGTAACCGGACAGTTCGATGACGATAATGAGCCCGAAATTGTAATCGCTTACTGGGCAGAAACCGGAGATCCCGATGGCGGTGCTATACAGATTGTCCTTTACGATACAGACGGTACGTTGATGCCGCAGCCGAAAGCACATATTGCGAATCGAAAACTTAGTCCTTTTATAGCCGATGCCGGCAGTAATTTAACCCGGGGCAGTCGTTTTGATATTGCCACAGGTGATTTTAACAGGGATGGTACCGATGAAATTGTTTTGGTTTACATTGAACCCGGTCCTGTTTCATCTTCTGGAACAGTAGGATGGAAAATGAGTGTCTCTATCTATGACTTTGAAAATGGACAGCTTGTTGAGACTTTAAATTCACCCATCACCAACAGTTTTGGCAGCCCGTTTGAAGCTGCGGGGAACCTGAATGAATATGTTCAGCGTCTGGCCATAACCACCGGTGACTTTAGCGGTGATTTTAAGGACGATATAGCACTGGTATGGGATGAAGGAAAAACAAATGAGGCTATACTCAGTATCGCTTTATACACCATCGAAGTAGATACCGATCTGAATTCTATAACTACAAAAAGCAGGGGCTTTGAAGGCGGGTGGAGCAGCCGCGGAGAAAATGCACATCCTTTGTCGCTTCTTGGCAAAGATGTGAACCTTGACGGTTCCGATGAGATCCTTGTTTACTACCGGAATGCTGTCCGGATTTTCGAGCCGGATGAAAATCTTAATATTGGTTCCAGTGTTGCAGGTATATCTGTTAACACTACCGAGGGACGGCAATACCATCGGGCGGTAGCTCTCACCGATGTAGATATTTCGGACAGCAATTCACTAAGGATGGAGGTTGTTACGTTAGATAATTCAGGTACAAAAGTATGGCAAAACAGTACCGATACCGATGATTTCAACATCGGGGGCACCGGCAGTGAATTTACCGCAAGTATACCGATTGGCGGACTTGCCATGGCCGTGGGTGATTTTGACGGCGATGCGGTTCGCCTCGGCCCGCCAACCCGCCAAACAGTAACAGATATCACCCAACCCCTTGTAGTGCTCAATGCGCCGCCGATTCATTTCGACATCCTCGACGGTACTGCCTACGATATTAACAAATGTTTCAGCGGCGACTTCAGAATCAACTGCGAACACAGATCAATTTACGAAAATGCAAGCAGCTCGGAAATGGAAGTTACCACTCAAATCAGTTCCGACTGGGGGGTATCCCAATCCATCGAAGCGGAAGTTGGTGCCGAATTTAAATACATACAGGCAAGTGTAAAAGGCTCTTTAGGACGCAAATACGGAGAGGGGTTTTCAAATGTTGAAGGTTCAACGGAAACCGTCACGGTAAAAGTAACGTCTGATGCTATCGAAGATGACCGGATTTACGCTACGATCTCTAATTACGATATTCTGGAATATCCTGTGTATGCCAATAATGCGCGGGAAGGAAGTGTCGTTGCTGTGGTGCCAAAACTGAAAGGGGTTAAAAGCCTGCAAAATACCTGGATGGGCAGCAAGAGTGGTAACGCAAGGCAGTATATTCCAAATCACGAAGTTGGTAACATTCTTTCCTATAAAGAATCTGCTACCCTGCCGGAAGGAGCTGCATTTTTCGGTAACGGCGGTTTTGAAGGAGGCGGCGGTGACACCTGGGAACTGTCGGGAACAGC
>JBHJOO010000286.1:0-3016 GCA_050329675.1 Balneolaceae bacterium | reverse complement strand
GTGATATTTTGGAAATTCTGGATGAAGAATTAATCGGAAAAATAGACTATGTGCTTTCGGGTATTCCATTCTCTTTTCTGAAACCCGATAGAAAACGAATGGTACTGCAGGCTACCAAGGAGATTTTAAAACCAAACGGAAAATTTCTTGCCTATCAAACATCAGGACATTTGAAAAAACCGCTTATGGAAGTTTTTGGTAATGTGAAAACAGAAAGAGAGATGTTAAATTTACCTCCTTACCTGATATATGATGTTGAAAAAAATGGTTTTTAAAACCTGATTAATTACTTGAAGGCCTGTTTCATCTATTATAAATTACAGCAAGGCAGTTTTAATTCTTCATGTTTAGCCTGATTGTAACAATTTGGAATACTCATCTGAAAAAATAATTCCTCCCCAAACGCTCATTTCCGGATATTTGAATGGAATATTCCCTATGAGTGAAAGCAGAAACGATACCGGTTTCGACTGGTATGGAGCAAGACGCCGGGGTATCATTCCCATTAATTCTTTTAAAGTATCAAAAAATGTCCGGCGGTTCATTCGTCAGAATCGCTATGAATGCCGAATAAACACCTGCTTTTCAGAGGTGATGGAGCAATGTGCAAACAGGAAGTCAACCTGGATTTCCGGGCTGCTCATCCGTTCTTATACATTATTGAATGAAATGGGCTATTCTCATTCCGTAGAGGTATTCAACAGGGAAAACAAACTTGCAGGCGGGCTCTACGGTGTTGCAATAGGCGCTGCTTTTTTTGGCGAATCCATGTTTAAAAGGGAAAATGAAGCTGATAAAGTTGCCTTGTGGTATTGCCACCAAATTCTGAAAAAAAACGGCTTCGAATTATGGGATACTCAATATTATACAAAGCACCTGTCCCAATTTGGCTGTATTGAAATTCCCGGTTCAAAGTACAAAGAGATGCTCGAAAAATCCTTGCAAAAAGAAGCTGTTTTTACTTTTTGAATCTCTTCAGGTTCAGATTCCTTCTCAATTATACACGTTTATAACTCGAACAACCGCCATTCTTTTTTCCATCTTCTTCACATTTTTCCCTTTCCTGAAAACCACCTTCTGAATATGCTTTAATCTCACCATCCTTTGTAACTCTGCGCCATCTCCATTCGCCTTTTACATCCTTATAAATTTCACATTTGGGCATTCATACCTCCTTTTTTATCCGTTCAACTTTGAATTCGAAATTATTCCAACAAATATTTATTTACTCTATTTACAAAATATTTGATCGAAATTCTAATGATAAAAGGCAACATCGAAAAAACACAGGTTCTATCAAACGCCACTTTTTTCTTTAAATTTATACTTTTTCATCGCCTCCGGATACTTGTATCCGCTGCCGGTATTAAATAGAACTACATGCTCATCTGAAGAAATCAGGCCAATTTCTCTCAGTTTAACAGCCGCGGCAAGTACAGCCCCCCCTTCAGGAGCCGGAAAAATTCCGGTGTGTGCTGCTATTTGGCCCGCTGATTCAATCATTTCCTCATCTGATACAGAAGCAGCATATCCGGAGCTTTTGTATATGGCTTCCAGTATTAAAAAATCACCAATCGCAGAAGGAACCCGTATACCGGAAGCGGTTGTTTGAGCATCAGGCCATGATTCAGCATAGTCGGCTCTCTCATTGAATGCCTTCACAATGGGAGCACAATTCTCAGCCTGGACGGATATCATTCTTGGCCTCTTTTTGCCTATCCATCCAAGTTGTTCCATTTCATCAAAGGCTTTCCACATACCGATTAATCCGGTACCACCGCCCGTCGGGTAGATAATCACATCCGGCAGTTCAAATTCAAATTGTTCGGCAAGCTCATAGCCCATTGTTTTTTTTCCTTCAAGCCGGTATGGTTCTTTGAGTGTGGCAACGTCAAACCAATTGTTATCCGCTTTCATACTGTCAACCATTTTACCGCAATCACTGATTAAACCATCAACCAGAGTCAGATTTGCTCCAAAATAGCGGCATTCAACTTTAAATATTTCGGGAGTGTCCGATGGCATAAATACAAATGCCTCGGTTCCGGAGGCCGCAGCATACGCTGCAAGCGCCCCGCCTGCATTGCCAGCTGTTGGTATTGAAAACCTTTGAGCTCCCCGTTCTAATGCAGCATTAACTGCTACAGCCAACCCTCTTGCTTTAAATGAACCGGTAGGATTAACAGATTCATCCTTTATATAGAGATTTTTAAATCCAAATTGCCTGCCAAGATTATCCGCTCTGTACAATGGGGTGCCCCCTTCATTCAGTGTCACCAAATTTTTAATATCAAAAATTGGCAATACTTCTTTATACCTCCACAAATTCCAGGGGCGGTTTTTGATAGTCTCTTTTGTAAGGGTTTTTGCAGCTTTTTCAAAATCATATCTTGCCAAAAGCGGTTTACCCGCTGCCGATAAACTTTGCAGTGTATTTGCGTTATACTTTTCGCCTGTTTTGGAACATTCAAGATGAGTAATAGATGTTGACACTATTTTACTGGTTAGAACATTTGTGAAAATTGCATATGATGACATAACGTTAAACTATGCATTCCAATTGCATATTTATTATGGCTGACTAAACAAGCTCTTTTTTACTTTATTTGAATTTTTTTATGAGTTATAGCCATACTTTGCGTACGAATGTTGGCTGATCATTATCGATACATTCATATTCTTTCCGCGTTCATCTTCCTGATCTGCGTTATCCGCGTTCTATAATTCTGAGCGGCAAAACCATGAATCGTTTCCAATGCAGAAATTAGATATTATAGTAAAAGTGGAGACAAGTACCCTCTTCACTTTCTATTTCAAGATTGGCTTCAAGTTGCTGAATGAGTGTATCAATAATAGTAAATCCAAGAGATGATGTGCGCCTTTCATCGAAATCATGAGGTAGCCCGACCCCGTTATCCTTTACAATAAAATGAATCATGTCATCTTCTTTATAAACTTTTACATCAATTTTTCCTTTCTGCTTGTCCGGAAAGGCATATTTATAAGAATTTGAAAT
>JBHJOO010000040.1:0-4080 GCA_050329675.1 Balneolaceae bacterium | reverse complement strand
AGTTAAGTCCCGGTTGATGATTGCACGCAAGGTTGGAAGTTAATTTGTGACTAAGAGCATCATGCTACAAAAAAAACAGGCTGCGTTCAAACAGCCTGTTTTGTAGTAAATGCTATGTGGAAGCGCAATCAAGCTACTCGGCCACTCCGTTTTTGAGTGCTATTCGGAAAAGTTTACCGGCCCTGTCGAACCGGAGCAATGCGGTGCCGTCTCCTTCAAATTCAATGGAACCTGATACTGTTTTTTCTCTGGTTTCACCATTCACTGTATGACTTTTTATGAGTTCATATCTCATAAAGCCGGTAACACCTTCTTCGAGATTGCCGTTTTCAATCACCAGAGCCTTATCTATATTTACATCAGCAAGTTCTATAAAGAGTGAGTAAGATCTTTCAACGGATCCCCTGCGTTCGGTGCGGACAGTCATTTCACCGCTTCCATTGTGGTTGCCTCTCAAAGACAGGGTTTCACTGGATGCAGAAATCCCTGTGATAGAAAGAGTATCTACCCGTTCAAAACTTGATGATCGCCGAAGGGTATTGGTTGTTCCCATTCTGAGGCCTGTAAAATTGATACTTTCAACGAGTTCAAACTGTCGTCTTGGGAACTCAAGGAATTCACCTTCGGTGCTTGTGAATATATATTTCATAAGTACGGCGAGAGTTTTACTGAAAGTGCCCCTTTCAATCTTTCTCCGGAATGCTATGATATGTTCACCGGTTTCCGGATTATAAGAAGCATTGTATTTCGATTCACTTCCTCTGCCACTGCGGTTTTCGTCATCAGATTTTGCTTGTGAATTCTGAAACTGAATTCCATCCCTGCTCACATCAGAAACTGCATCATAGATTGTTCCCATGATACCGTCACTTTCATCTGAAAGAGATTCCCCGATAATTTCAGCTGCAAGTTCAAGATCTTCTTCAGTTAATTCTTCAGGTGAAGATACGTTTGTTGAATCGCACCCGGCTGCTAAAATCAAAACCGGTACAAACAGGATTAATATGTATAGATGTTTTATAGTTTTCATGATATCCTCATTGTTAGTTGGTGTTTGTACTCGTTATACACATTATCGCTGGAGTACCCCTAACTCAACTTCCGCAAAAATTTAAAAACCGGCCTCATTTATAATATCCCGGTCCTTTGTTTTCACGCGAAGTTCGCAAAGGTAAAGGCTCACAATGAACGCAAAGAGAAAACCCAAACTTTGCGAAACTTGAGCTAATTATTATGGAACTCAGATTTAGATTTCCTCAAACCTGTTTGATTTGCCATGGCAGCCGGTTAAGGTCTGCATTGCCACCAGTGATGATTATTCCGATTTTTTTTCTCTCTGTTTTAAAGTTGTTGTCAACAAGTGCTGATACGGGAACGGCACTGGAAGCTTCAATGATCATATTCATTCTCTCCCAAAAGGTTCGCATGTTCTTGATGATAGATGCTTCCGATACTGTTAGTATATCGTCTGCATATTTCCGAATTATTTTAAAAGTAAGATTACCAAGCGAGGTTCGGAGCCCGTCAGCAACCGTATTGGTCTGATTGATCTTTATCAACCGGCTTGTTTTGAATGAACGGTAAGCGTCGTCTGCCTGCTCGGGTTCAGATCCATACACTTTTATATTCCGTTTCAGGTTTTTTGCTGCTATAGCCGTACCGCTTAACAATCCACCACCGCCAACCGGTACAAGAATTATATCCAGATCAGGAATTTCATTCAGCAATTCCAGCGCAGAGGTTCCTTGTCCCGCAATTATATCCGGATTGTTATAGGGATGAATGAAACAGGCTCCGTTTTTTCTTATTACACTTTGCAGTGTTGATTCTCTCGCTTCCAGTGTTGATTCACAGAATGTAATTTCCGCACCATACTGTCTCACAGCATCAATTTTAACTTTTGGAGCATTTTCAGGCATGACAACATAAGCCGGTATAGTACGTAGTTTTGCTGCAAGGCTTAGTGCCTGGGCATGGTTGCCGGAGGAGTGTGTAGCTACGCCTTTTTCCGCTTCCTTATCCGTTAATTTGAAAACAGCGTTACATGCACCCCGAAATTTAAATGCACCCATCTTTTGAAAATTTTCGCACTTAAAGTAAATCTCACCACCGGTCAGTTCGTTGTAATAATGGGATGTAAAAACAGGGGTTCTGTGAGCATAAGGCTCAATGCGCTGACCCGCTTTTTTAATGTCGTTTAGTGATGGTATGCTGTTGTTTATTGCCATAATTTTCAGACCGGAAGTGCAATCACAAAATGCAAATACATTAAAATTGAGGGTTGTTACATCCCTTTAATACTCCAGCCCCGGCTGTGTGATCTCGTAATTTTTTTCCCGCTTAGCTTCATTTACCATTATTTCGACATCTTTAAGCAACTGTTTGGCATCAAATACAATCCCGTCCTTGATTGTATAGCGAACACCCCCCACACGAACCGGTTCATTATCTTCATTTACCCGAATTGCACCTGTTCCATAAAGTACTTTAAAATTTTGCAGCGGATTTTCATCAACGAGAACAATATCGGCCAGTTTACCGACTTCAATTGTGCCAAGAAAATTATCTACACCAAGTTCTTCTGCTCCTTTAAGAGAGGCCGACATCAATACCTCAATTGGATGAAATCCGGCCTCGCGCAGCAATTCCATCTCACGGATATAGGCAAAACCATATAATTTGTAAATGAAACCGGCATCGGCCCCAAGGGTTACCCGTCCGCCACGGTTTTTATATTCGTTTACAAATTGCATCCACAGCCGGTAGTTTTCCTTCCAGGCCACCTCCTGTTCGGTTCCCCAGTTAAACCAGTAGGAACCGTGAGCCCTGCGATTTGGTTTATAAAATTCCCAAAGGGATGGCAGTGTATATTTTACATGCCAGTCGGCCCGGCGTTCCCGCATCAGATCACGGCTTGCCTCGTAAATGGTAAATGTGGGATTCAGTGTAAAATCAAAATCCAGAAGCTGATTCATAACATTATTCCAGTGGTCACTTCCGGGTTTGGCCGCCTGTTTCCAAAGCCGACCGGCTTCTTCAAACCGGTGCTGTTCATTTTGATAATTGTAATCAAGCGGATAGTTCTGTACGACCCTGTCTTCAAAAAGCGCTTCAGGCAGTCCGTACCAATGGGTCATACTTTTGAGTCCAAGTTTAGCTGATGTAAGTGCATTTGCATACACAACACGCGTTTGCGCATGATGAGTCATGGTGCCAAGTCCCAGTTTATTGGCCTCATCAATAGCGGCTGCATAGATTTCGGGCCGTGCACCAAAGAACTTGATTCCGTCTGCTCCTTTCGAATGAATGAATCGTACCCACTCACGGGCGTCTTCAGATGTAAGAATTTCGCCATCACTTCCCGAACCAAATCCGATATATGCAGAAATTCTTGGAGCTGTAATTGAATTATCAGTACTTCTTTTTTTATGATTTAATGTCCAGTCCATACCATTAAATGAACCGGGTTCCCGAATGGACGTAATGCCATGAGCCATCCATAGCTTGAATACATATTCGGGAGTGGTTCCCTGAGAACGGCCGCCAATATGTGCATGATTGTCAAAAAATCCGGGCATGGCGTACATTCCGCCTGCATTCAGTATATGACCGGTTTCGCCAGCCACCGGCCTGCGATCTTCATCAACAGGCAGGCCCGGAAATCCAACAGTCTGTATGGATGTAATTTTATTGCCTTCAATCACAATGTCAACAGGCCCAAGTGGCGGGGAACCGGTACCGTCAATCAGGGTTACACCTCTGATGATCATGCGTTCAAAGGGCCCATCACCTTCGGCTCTGTCAGGAGAATCGGGCATTTGAGCGACTGATGTTAATGGAAGTATAAATGTGATAATGAAAATAATGGGAATCAGGACACGAATTTTCATGGATTAAAAGTCTGGTTAAAAAAAAGCAAGATAGGAATTACATCAAACTGATTAAGTAAAAAATTATATCAGGTATCCGGTCACAGTTTTTCAATAAGTGCTATTACAAGACGGGAAAAATCATCCTTTCTTTTTTCAGCAGCCTGTTTTACCTCGTTATGATTCAGTTTTTGTTTTAAGACACCCGCAG
>JBHJOO010000610.1:0-2215 GCA_050329675.1 Balneolaceae bacterium | reverse complement strand
AACACATGAAACGTCTTTTTTTATGGTTTCAGGATTACTCCTATCTGAAGCAAGCGATTGACATCTGGGAAGAAGGAGATGGAAAAATTGAAGAGTTGAAATCTCTGGCCCGTTCTGTACACCTGCGAATGGAGGATGGAAATTTCCCTGAATCAGAACGGGAGGAATTTTTGATTACTATAATGGCACTGGACAGCGAGCTTTCCATACTCGAAAAAAACTTTTCAAACACCATGAGTGAAGCCGCTCACAGTGTCCAAAATTTTATTTACTGGATTGCATTAGTAGCCGGACTCATTTTGATTTTATCCGGTGCCTTATTAACCATTGCAATTATCAGAAATACCAAAGAGTGGAATCGTAAACTTTATGATGCTCAAAACAGGATAAATAGTATTGTTGAAAACTCGGGTGATGTTATTTATTTGATGGATCTTAAAACGCGGAAATATGATTATATGAGCCCATCAGTACAAAGTATGCTTGGCTACAGTGCAGATGAAGTAAAAAAGGGCGGACCCGAATTTATTTTGGACAAAACACATACAGATGATATAAAAAGAATAAAACAACGATTTGAAGATCTCGGAGCCGGGAATCTGGAATCACAAATTAATATCAATACAGAGTTCAGGGTTCAAAGAAAAGATGGTGAATATATTTGGGTTAATAACAAACGATCATTGATCCGGGATGAAAATGGCAACCCTGTTGCTGTTGTAGGAAATGTCCGTGAAATTTCGGAAAGAAAAAAACACGAAGAAGAGATCGATCAGTCTCTGAAAGAAAAACAGATTCTGCTTCAGGAGATACATCATCGTGTTAAAAATAACCTTGCTATCATTTCAAGTCTGCTTGAATTGCAAAAAGACGGCGTGGATGATGATGTGCAAGAGATTTTTAAGGAGACTCAGTCTCGTATTCAATCTATTGCACTTGTCCATGAGAAGCTCTATCAGTCGGATACCCTCGCCGAAATAAATCTTTCGGATTACATGAGCGAATTAACCGAAGTAATCGCAAGCGCTTACGGATCCGAAAGTAGGAAAGTTACACTCGAAAAAGAGCTCGATAACATGTTTATAAACATAACAGACGCGGTCCCGCTTGGTCTGATTTTTAATGAATTGGTGAATAACTCCTATAAACATGCATTTAAGGGTAGAAATGATGGTGTCCTGAAAATTAAATTAAAAAAGGATGATACTCATTGTGTACTTTCCGTTGCCGATAATGGAAATGGTTTGCCACATGGATTCAGAATTGAAGAACAACAAACTCTTGGAATGACCCTCCTCACCGCTTTAACAAGCCAGCTCGAAGCAGATATAAATATAACATCAAATGGCTGGACGGAATTCGAGATAAAATTTAATTTGGATCATCTCTGAGATCATTACTTAATGACAAGCGGAAGACAGGTGAATCACATCTTAACCACTTTAAAGCCAGCTAAGCTGATCTTCTTTTGCCTGGTCGATCTCAATATATTGTTCAAATATTTCACTGAGAGTTGAATCTTTCCGGAGCTCACGCCGCGAAACGGAATCCAGATAGGCAATGATTTTACCATGGTTCAGAATGGCGATGTCATCGCACAGGTTTTCGACTACTTCCAGTATATGGCTTGTTATAAAAATTGTAATTCCCTTTTCTTTTAATTTTCGAATTACATTTTTCATTCTGCCAATAGAAATCACATCTACACTTTCGAAAGGCTCATCCAGAAATAAAAGTTTTGGTTCCGTTAAAATAGCCGTACAAAATGCCAGTTTTTTTCGGCTGCCCGATGATAGCTGTTTTACCTTTACATGTGTAAACTCACTTATTTCAAAATAGCTAAATAGAGAAGTTATCCTGTCGTTCAATTCATGACCTGTAACATTGTACATCTCACACACATACGTAATGAATTCGTAACTCGTGAAATTTTCAAATAACAATGGGGGCTGCAAAACGGAGGCCACATCCCTTTTTATCTTTATTTCATTTGCTCCATTCTTAATCAGGTTATTAATAATAATTTCACCTTCATCATAATTTAGCAAACCGGTGAGGATACCAATAAGAGTACTTTTCCCAGCACCGTTAGGCCCTATCAAACCGAATATGCTCCCTGTAGGAACTTCCAGTTCAAGCCCCTTCAGAACAGGTTTTTTATCGTATGTCTTAACAAGGTTTGTAATTTTTAATGCTTGTTCCATATATCTGATTA
>JBHJOO010000074.1:0-2844 GCA_050329675.1 Balneolaceae bacterium | reverse complement strand
CCATAGTTATCGGATTAACAGCAGGTGTTATCGTGGTTCTTGCCATCAATATGTTTGATCAGCTTAAAATTGATGATCCCGTAGGTGCAATTTCGGTACACGGGGTATGCGGTATTTGGGGCACTCTTGCGGTTGGCATATTTTCGCCTCAGGCAAGCTTCCTGATACAATTACTGGGTACGGCCTCTGTTATTGCTTTCACTTTTGTATTCTCACTTGCTGTATTTGGTTTGATCAAAGCTGTTTACGGAGTACGTGTAACTCAGGAACAGGAAGGCACCGGCCTCGATTTGTCAGAACATGGCAATGTCGCTTATCCCTACTTTGCAGGAGTTGAAACAGCTTTTGTTCCGGTAGCAAAGAAAAGTTCCTGAAGCTAATGAATTTCCAAACCTGAACCTTAAACAAAAAAAGGGGAGCACATGTCTTTGCAATGTGCTCCCTGATTCCCATTCATTTTCCACAAAAAAACAGAAATCAATTAAATAATAACGCTATGATGTCTAAATTTAAAATAATCTTTCTCTCTGTTATTGCAGTATCCGTTTTAACTGTTGACTCCCTCGCTCAACTGAATCTTGGTGTCGATGTAGCAAGCAGATACGTATGGCGGGGTGCCGATTTTGGCAACTCTCCAAGTATACAGCCTGATATCAGTGCTTCATTTGGTAATTTTGAAATTGGAGCATGGGCTGCCATAGCTACACAGGGTGATCCCGAAGGCACAGAAGTCGACTGGTATGCTTCCTATACAATCGATACAAACGCTTCGGGGTCTTTTTCCCTTTCACTTACAGATTATACTTTTCCCGAGCTTCCTACCGGTAATTATTTCTCGAAAGAAGCCCATTTTCTTGAGGGAGCCGTTGGTTATAGCGGGCCGTCATCATTTCCGGTCAGTATTTCAACCGGGGTGTTTTTCACAAATGATGATGACTACTCCATCTATACCGAAATTGGTTACGAGATAAAAATGGTAAACCTCTTTTTTGGTTTTACACCCAAAGAATCCGAACTGTATGGAACCCGTAAAGCAGGTGTAATTAATACCGGAATAAGTGCAAGTAAAGCTATCAGAATTACAGATTCGTTTTCTATCAACCTGAATACATCCATAATCGGAAATCCTCACTCCGATGATCTATTTTTTGTGTTCGGCATTGGTATATAACAGGATTAAATCCTTAACATGTCCGTCTAATTAAAAATAGGGTGCCGAAGTAAGGTAAAGTGAAAACGGAAAAGTGAATAAACGAGTGGAGCGTAATTCACACCGTTCAGAACGTTCCACTCAACTTTTCCGGTTTCCGTTTTTACTTATCACCCTGCTTTGACTACTGAGTTCTTTAATTGCCTGTCATCTTAATTATTGACACGACACCAATTTATTTAACTGAAGAATCAAGAATCATTCTCCATTGGGTTTCTGCAAATTGGTTAAAATGTTGTTTTTGGTGATTCCAACCAAAATGCAGTACATAAGGTGTTACCATGATGTGATCACGGCTTCTTGGCATAAAATAAAACAGCCCCATGATCAGATTTCGAATTCTCTGTGAAGGTATTCCCCGCAGTCCGTGAATAAAAGGATTACAATAATAGACACACTTTACATCCCGAAACTCTTCATCGTGCACTGTCAATCCTTCGATAAAATCAAGCTGCGGGCTTTCTTCTCCGTTGAACCACGGATAGACAAAAAGCCTCAGTTTTGTCATGGCCATACCGAGACTCCATTCACAACTCTCAAGATTTCTTCCCGCTTCTTTTGTGCGGCTCACAAAATGCGTTTTATGCTGTTGTTGTAAGTAATCAGTGGCAAGTTCATTCACCTGCTTTGTCACTTTTTTATCTGCTGCATACATGATTCCGGTTTGAACCCTGTAAAGATGTGTTAAACCAAATCGTTCCAATGTTCTTTGTCTTCTGCGCAGGATAATATCCATCAACACACCAATATGCTTATGGGCACCAAAAAAAACATCTGCTGATTCCTGGCCGGTAATTGTATAAGGATATGGATTAAAATCATGCCACAATTTATCAGGATTCCGGCACCAGATCATATCCGAATCCAGATACATGTTTCTTTGAAATGGCATATATAAGTGAAGATTGTGTTTAAAACCAACAATGGATTGATGCTGCGGGGAAAGCTCTTTAAGGATTGTGAATCTGTCGGCCAGATTCGCTTTTTTTAATTCCCGGATATGATCGGAAGAGCAAAAAAGAGCGATGGGCCTGCTTTTGTCGTAACGGCGGATCGTTTCAGCCGCCACAACAGCGTCTCTGAGATATTTTACTTTGCCATAACTTGTAAAAACATAGCCTTCGGCCCCTGAATTTTGATCCATATACTGCTTTTCAATCTCGTTTTTGAAAAAGGTAGCGTTTTAACTCAAGTTCCGCAAAACACTTCTACACATGAAATCCTTCCTGCATATTCTCGGTCACAATTTGTCCGTCGAACAGATGGATTACCCTTCGGGAATAATCGGCATCATGCGGAGAGTGGGTAACCATTACAATAGTGGTTCCCTTTTCATTTAGTTCAGACAGTAACTTCATCACTTCATCACCGTGATCGGAATCCAGATTACCGGTAGGCTCATCAGCAAGTATCAGTTTGGCATTTGCAACTGTTGCGCGTGCAATAGCCACCCGTTGCTGCTGGCCGCCGGATAATTGCTGGGGAAAATGATTTCGGCGATGCATCATGCTCATTCTCTCGAGTGCCGCTTCTACCTTTTCTTTTCTTTCAGAAGTTGAAACACCCAGATAGAGAAGCGGCAGTTCCACATTTTCAAAAACCGTCAGTTCATCAATCAGGTTAAAACTCTGAAA
>JBHJOO010000625.1:0-3979 GCA_050329675.1 Balneolaceae bacterium | reverse complement strand
ATAGACAATCCGGAATTAAATATCCGTACTGTATTCAGGCCGCCCCAGCCGCAGGCTGAGGTTAGTATATTTTATATTATAGAAGGAACAGCCCTTGATCCGAATTTCCGGTTTGAAAGTGAACCTCAAATGGAACTTCAGGACATTTTGAGTTATACGATTTTTGGACAGCCGTTCTATGCACTTGAACCCTGGCAACAGTCGGTAAGCGGTGGCAGCCGGGGCGGTGTGGCAACCGATATTGCCCTGGATCTGCTGCTCGACCGTGTCGAGAGTATTGCAACCCAGCAGCTTGGGATTGATGTATTTCAAATTGATAATACACGGTCAGGTTCCAACAGTACTACATCCATAAAAACAGGATGGTACATTAACAGGCGTACTTTTTTTGCACTTTTAAATGAAATCAGCAGTACTACCCCAAAAACGCTATTCATACTTGAGTATATGCTGAGAGATAACCTTGAATTAATTATAACCCAGGGAGACGACTCCCGCCAGGGCGTTGATCTTCGATGGCAGCTTGACTACTGATTAACCCGAATTATTCGTGAATAATCCGGGTTAATCGCAAAAATCAATTGCCCGTTATTTCGTCGTAAACCGTTGAAAGGTTTGTTTCAAGCGACAAGCGTGCACCCGGGCTGACATGATCAGGAAACTCTCTGAATGATTCAACCTGGATGATTTCTTCTTTACTTTTTCCTGAATCAATTCCGGATTGAACTTCTTCTATAAGCCTTTGAAGAAAATCACGCATTACCAGAATATCTGATTGGCTGCCGGTTACCCCGAATTCACTGCTTCCGTGCCCGAAAATGAACCGGGTATCTGAATTCGTTCTTTCTACGACAGTTTCGAGCAATGTGATCCAGTTTTGAACCAATGCCCCGCCATTTCGATCAATAAACGGATACCAGCGGTTAAAAATAAGATCGCCCATGTGAACAACATTGGCTTTCTCAAAAGTAATTACAGTATCACCGCCGGTGTGTGCCCGTCCGTAGTAGTTCAGGTGTATTATTTCGTCACCGGTATCCAGTTTCCACTCATCACGATAGGTTACATCAGGATAAACCTGGTCAGCAGCGTTTCCCTGAGATTCTGCAGAAGCTCTTTGTAGCCCCGGTACATTTTCATGTGCCACGATCTGTTTTACAATACCTTGAAAAGCAACATTGCCGGCAGTATGATCACCGTGGTGGTGGGTATTAATCAATGTATCAATCGATTGATCGCTGTAAGATTTAATTCCGGTTATAAATTCTCTTGCTGATCCCGGAAATTGTGAATCAATGGCAATGATGGCATTGGAATCAGCCAGCCAGCCTATCGTACCTCCACGGCCCTGAAATATCCCAACATTCCGCCGTATGGGTGTAAATGCCTGTGAATGAATTTTTTGAAGCAGACCGGGGAAAGAAAGGGCAGAACCGGCTACAAAGAACGATGTTTGAAAAATAAAGTCTCGTCTGTTCATAATAAAACAAAAAATGTTAATTGGTTGTACATGGTTTCAGCTATACTGTTTCTAAAGAAAATATGGATACTTGTTGTCTGTAGTTAAAATTAATAAATGAGAATATGTAAATCGGTTCAATAATGTGGAACAGACTTAAAACGATTACTCAAGATCGTGCTCATCCCGGATTAAAAGCAAAATAGCCGCGTGCGGCACAATCAAAAATTTCTCATTTTCAAATTCAATTTCATGTGAGCGGCTTTTAAGAAAAATGGCCAGGTCACCTTCTTTGGCCTGTAAACCTATAAATCTGGGCGTATTCTGTTCCGGTTTCCACTGTTCCTCAACTTCCTGAGAAGGAATAGGATAACCGGGGCCTGTCTTAATGATGTAACCACTCTGAATTTCTTCTTTTTCTTTCACCGTTGCCGGCAATACCAGGCCGCTTTTTGTACGGGTTTCCATTTCACGCGGTTTTATCAGAACCCGGTCACCCACAACAATAAATTTTTCCACGGAGTTAAGATATTCCTGAATCATAAACACTGTTCATAAAAACAAATTGATAACTTCGAAACAGCCAATTTGTTTCTGTTTTTGAAATTTGTCAATAATAATTGATTTTAAGGGATTAAAATCAAATAAAAAAGCAGGAATCTGCACAGAGTTATATATCCGGGAAATGAATAACCTAAAATCCGCCCGCCGTTCCAAACATAATGCCAAATATAATCACCACAATTAATACGTAGAGTGCGGCAAGTATAACCATATAAAGCAACGATGCTTTAGCCCAGTTCGCTTTATTGGGATGGGTGCCATCGCCAAATGCCCAGACAAAGAACATGACAATATTAACAATTGGAATAGAAGCGATGATTAAAGTGATCAGCCAGTCTTTTGTACTCAGGTTCAGGTAATTTTGCGTTGTATTTTCCATTAGAATCCATTATTTATGTTTTAGCCTGTTCTCAATTAAAATAAAATCATTTTAATAAGCAATATATGACCGAAATCTTGTTACCTCAGCCTTCCGAAATCAATGGGACAGAAAAAGAGCGTGCAATGGCTGCCTATTTAACAATGTTTGCAACAACTACGATTGGGCTGCCATTACCGTTTCTGAATTTTTTCGCTGCTATTGCCTATCACCTTTACATCAGGAAAACCAGTCCATTTGTTTCCTTTCATTCCTATCAATCTTTGATCAGCCAGTTCATTACCTCCATATTCAATGGGGTGACTATTGTTTGGGCAGTTATCAGTTTTATTCAAAATAATTTCACCGATGCTTTTTTTGCTTTCCTCATTTTAACAGTAATCATTAATCTGGTTTACTTTATTCTAAGTGTGCTGGCTGCGGTTAAAGCATATCAGGGAAAAATGTTTTATTTCTTTTTCTTTGGGAAAATTGCCTTCAGGCATGGCTATCGTACTTATGAGAATAATGAAAATACAAACCCTAATACACCGCCGGCTTTATGAACAGCCCACTACGTGATTTCCTGATCCTGGTTCTGATTGCCGCCGGGTTATTTGCCGCGATCTATATCTGGATTTCAGCCCGCAGTGATACAACGGAAGATCGTTCTCCTGAAGAAGCCTCAATTTTCAGCACAGATTTCAAACTGCGCCTGGCAGATTCTTTTGAGGAACAGCTCACTTTTATTGAGAATGATTATACCAGGGAATTTGAGGAGGTAATCAGGCAGCGATTCACTCCTTTTCTTAAAGGTGATTCAGGTGTAATGGAAATCAGGATCGTTCAGGGCAATCAGGTAAATGCATTTACAACGGTTGGCGACCGGATCTATCTCTACCGCGGGCTCATCACTGATGTGGATGACATGCATATGATTGCTGCTATCATTGCCCATGAGCTTGGCCATATCCATCACAGGCACGTGGAAGAGCGCCTGAAAGTGGATTTGGGCACCTCTTTGATCATGAGTATACTTACGGGAGGCAACCAGGGTATGATACTTGAATTAAGCCGCACTATGATGAATCTTACTTTCAGCAGAGCGCAGGAGAATGAAGCCGATGAATTTGCCATACATTTACTGGAACAGGCTGATTTACACCCACAATATCTTTCTCAGGCGTTTCTGCGAATGAAAACACTTTCAAGCCGCAGTGATATAGTTCCGTTTCTCTCAACCCATCCTTCACTTGAAGAGCGGATTAAGAGAATCATGGAACATGAGATAAAAGAAGATTTTGAAGAACGAAGGCTTCAATTTTCCTGGCAGGAATTTATTCGGTCACTGAATGAATAACATGCCCAAATGCAAAAAACCTGATGTGTGTATTACCATTGATCAGATATTGCTTTATCAGCAAATACTTTCCTTTAGAACCAACTTTCAAAACATTCTTCACTGACAGGCTTTGCCTTTCCTTGTTCATTTTTCATTTTTAGTTACTATTTTTTTCACAGGCAATTTCAAGGCAGCAGCAGCCTGCAGTTTAAAACTGTGGCGTTATGGAATCCCCCTTCGAAATAGTTCCCTGAGT
>JBHJOO010000250.1:0-10141 GCA_050329675.1 Balneolaceae bacterium | reverse complement strand
TTCCAGAAAGGAAGAAAGAAGCCTGCTCTGGCTGCCGGCCCTTCAGACCAACGGGCTGGTGCAGCATGCCGAGCTGCTTTTGCGGCCGTATTTCGACCCGTTTCTTCAGCCGGAGTTTGACCCTGAATCCGTTTCGTTCCCGATGCTGCTGTACCGGGCGGCCAGCCCCTGGACGCCTGAAGAGGTCGGCTGGGACACGCAGCCGGATGTAACGGGCCTGGTGCTTGTGGAGGAAAGCGCCCTGGACGCCGAACAGATCCGGGTAACCGTGGATATTACCCCGATCGGACAGTTCTGGGTGGAAAATCCCTCTGCGATGCACGGGCTGGTGCTTTATCCGGAACAGTTCAGCGGCAACGGCAGCCGCAGCTCCCGGTTCCGGGGATTGAGTGACCTATGGGTCAATATCAGCCTTGCCAACCCGAATCCACCGGCCGAAAGCCTCTCCCGGCAGATTCCCCTTCAGGCCGGCGATGTGGTGAAAGTCTCGTTTCGCGACGGGTATCAGCATAACGGGTTTTTTGAATACCGGACCGATGGATATGAGATCCGGTTTGAGCAGCCGGAATCCTGCCGTACCCTCGAAATGAGTCTCCGGGCGGGCCTGGTTCCCTCCGGCCCGCCGCACGCCGTTGCCGTCCAACCGCAGCCCGACACAATCGCTTCGGGTGAACAGAGCCGGATTTTTTTGGATATTGCCTTCTCCAACGGGGTAACGAGGCCGTTTCCCTTCCAGCAGCGTTTTGACCTGGAGATTCTAAGCGGGCAGGACCTGGGCGTGCTGAGATCAGCCGACACCGGCCAGACGGGCAGCTCTCTGCTGCAGGCCGTCGGCGAGGTATACTTTGAAGCCTTTCCCGGCATCCCGCAGGCCGGGCAAACGGTTCAGATCGGGGCAGCCGCCCTGCTGGAACCCTACAGCGATATCATCATCGGGGCGGCGCCGGACGACGGCGCCCTTCAGATGCAAACCGCTCAGGCGGCTTCACCGGCCGGCCCCGGCTCTTCCCTGCCCATGAATACTGAACCCTCCCCGGCGGGCATCCTGCTTACCGGCAGCGGGGAAGTGACTATACAGAGTACAGAAATAGATTTGATGATGGAAATCACCGGACCCTCCGAAATCTGGCCAACGCTACCCGAAACAGGAGTTCAGCGTGCCTTTAACCGTGATCTGATTGACAATTCAACCCGGTTATTTGTGAGTGCAACTTCCGATGGGATGCCCATTGCCGGGCAAACGGTTCGGATTTCTGCTGAGTGGATTCCGGAGTCGGGAGGCCATAACCACAATGGTTCCGGATTGAAAATCCCTCCCGATTCGCTTCTGGGCATCTTTCAGAACCTTTCCACCGATGAAACTTCAGCCGGCGCCATACTTGCTGTAACCGATACCACAGGAACCATTCATCTGGAGTATACGTCACCTGAATTTGGCGGTGACGTGGATATCAAAGCCGGGCAGCCGGGTACGGAATCATCCATTGAAGCATCCCGCCGTCTTGAGGTCCGTGTACCGGGGCTTGTTCTGCTTCCGGATTTTGAGCGGTATGAAAAAGTGGGAGGCGTTCCCAATCATCATGGGCCCCGGCTCGATGATTTGCACACTGGCAACCGAACACCTGATAACAACCATTGGGTCAATGAAACCGTTGGACAACTCTTGATTGCACTGGCTGTTATTTACAATGATCAGTTCCCGGAACTACCAACCATTCGATACAACGATATTAGTTTACCAAATGGAGGAATATTTGATATTGGCGGAAGATGGACAAGCCCACATTCTCTTCATCGTCTTGGTTTTAATGTGGATATTCGAACAAGTCCGCCAAGAAGTGATGGAATAGCTCTAACATTAGAAGATAAATTAGGGTAAATTTTAGAAGAATTAGATTCAGAAGTAATTGTAGAAGTTCATGGCTCAAGAAGTGTAGATCCGCAAACAGGTCAGATTAGCGATAGCCGTCATTTTCACATTGACTTTCGAATCTTTCAAGTACTACAGCCATGAAAACATGTAAATTTTATACTCTCAGTTTTTTCTTACTATTAATAAGTGGTGTTGCTTATCCCTGTTTTGGACAGGAAGCCGGGTTTCCTCCCATTGAACGGGACGAATCCTTTGAACCATACGTCCGTTTTGAAGAAGAAACCGGCAGATACTTTATTGGACATTTACGGGATGCCGATACGGGTGAAATTTATGAAGCCGTCTATGAACCGCCGACTTTAATTTCACCTTTACTGAATGTTAATCTAAATTATGAAGGATTATTTAGATATTCTTATGTTTTGTTTAATATGTCGGATAGTAAGCAAAATATTTCTTCATTCAAGATTCAAATTAAAGATCAATTTGAAAATATTGAACTGCCCGAACCATGGTTTTTTAGAGAATTTCGAACAGAACCTTTCATTCGTATCGTTCACAAAGTTTTTAATGTACCGGAATATGAAGAAGGTGAACCAATAATTTTTGAATCGGATCTATTAGTTAATGAATCCTTTCAATTTAAAGTTGAAAGTAAGTATCCACCTGCTATTGTAGATGTTTATGCATCAGGAAGCCCAACAATACTAAATTTTCACTTCGTTTTGCCTCCCACACTTCGGGGTCGGGAATTAAGAGACAGTCTTCGGACTCAGGTTGAGGGCGCAGACCATCGCGGTGTATTGGTAAAAACCCTCGGACCTAAATCCCCGCCCGATCCGTTCGATCACCTGGACTTCCTGGATTCGCTCCGGGGCTATATTCCGCAGGCCGGCGAACTGGAATGGATAGCCGGAGAGAGCTTTACCGGGGAGCTGAGCGGGCTGTTGGATGATGCCCGCACCCGCCTGGCTGCGGGTGATTCGTCCGGGGCCGCCGCCCCGCTGGCCTCCTTTATTTCGCTGCTTGAACAGGTAGAGCAGGGCGAGGGTCCGCCCGGGGCTGCGCTCACAAGCGAAGGATACGCCCTGCTGTTTTTTAACGGGCAGTACCTGCTCGACCGGCTGCCTCCGACAGATCCCCCGGGATCGGGCATCACCTGCGAGTGCCTGAACCCGGTTTCGCAAAATTCGGGCACGATTACCGTGTCCGGTGGCGACACCCGATGCCTGGACGCTCCCTTCTCGGGGTCGGCGTTTTTTGAAAGCGGCGGCACACTCGAGGTGTGCAACACCGCCACCCTGCAGAATATCGGCGGTAACCAGCCCGGCCGGATCGGGATTGCCGAAAGCGGACAGGTGTCCATCGGTAACTGGACCAACAATTTCTCCGATGACGCAATCATCAACTGGGGGAGCCTGAACCTTACCTCCTGGGTCACGGTGAATAACGGCTCACTAACCAATCATGGGGATCTCGTTATTTCAGGGGGACTCAACCAGAACAACGGCCCGGTGACCAACTACGGAAGAATGGATGTTGCCGGGACGGTGACGTTTAACCAGCCGGGCAATGTAAACGAAGGCAGGTTCATCACTGGAAGCGGGATAACACTCAATTCGAACGCCACTTTGTCTAACACCTGCCGCGTGGAAGCAGAAGGCCCGCTGGTGGTTAACGGCAGTTTATCGGCGCAGGGAGGTGCGCTGCTTCGTACAGACGGCCAGATGACCGTCAATTCGGGCGGGAGTGTAAGCCTGGAAGGCAGCAATGCAATGATTTCAGCCGGTTCGCTGATGCTCAACGGAGCGATCACCGCCGGCGGAACCAACCACCTGCTGCGGGTTCCCGGGCCATTCACCCTCAACTCGGGGGCGGCCATTACCGCCTCCGGTGAGCCGCTGGGAGTATGCACTCCCGGGTTCGGCAGCCTGCCCGCCGGTCTGGATATAACCGCCGGGTGCAGTTTTGTGATCCCGTCAACAGAATGCAATCCGCAGGGATTTAACAGTAATGAGTAGAACAGGCCGATTATGAAAACACCATTGCATGTGATCTTCATTATCTTCTCACTTCAGGCAATCCTGCCCGTTGGAGCCGGTGCCCAGCACCCGGATAACGGGCCGAAACAAGGGCAAACCTGGACGGTTCCCTTTGCCTCGAAAGACAATGTGATTGAGCTGACAGTGGCCAATCCCCCGGATCAACCCGTCGGCAATCTGACGGTACGCGCCGGGGAGGTTCCCTCCTGGATGAGGCTTCACAACCCGGAACAGGCCATCGGGGAGCTTGGCCCCGGCCGGGAGATGGTGGCCCGGTTTACCTTTGATGTTGAAGAGACCGCCGGAGTGAATCAACCGGCAGTGTTACATATTATCGTCAGCAACCCGGACGGATTTCGCCAGGAGAAGCGGCTCACGCTTCAGGTGGAAGCACCCCGGGAGTTTGAACTCCGCCAGAACTACCCCAATCCCTTTAATCCATCAACGACCATTGCCTTTCAGCTGCCGGCTGCTGCCGAGATCCGCCTGGAGGTCTTTGATGTGCTTGGGCGGCGGGTGGCGACCCTTGTGGAAGGACAGGCATTTCCGGCCGGAGGACACACCGTTCCGTTTGACGGGGCCTCCCTTGCCAGCGGGCTCTACCTGTACCGGCTCAGCGGACAAACCTCTGCCGGACGCAGCTTTCTGCAGACGAAAAAAATGATGATGGTGAAATAATCCACAGTCCGTCCACGACCGGGCCCGGCCAGCCTGTGGATTTGCCGCCGGTTATCAGGATTGGCAGGCCTGAAGGCTGGTGGGGCGTTGTTAACAGGCTGGCGGGGCGTTGCTATCAGTCATCCGATGAAGTCACAGACTCAATTAGTATCTTCAGAATTTTTTGTGCAGCTTCGGCAATGATCGTACCGGGGCCAAACACAGCGGCTACGCCCTTGTCGTAAAGATATTGATAATCCTGATTTGGAATCACACCTCCTGCAATTACCATAATATCTTCCCTGCCCAGTTTTTTTAACTCTTTGATTACCTGAGGCACAAGAGACTTGTGTCCGGCAGCGAGGCTCGACACTCCCAAAATATGCACATCATTTTCAACAGCCTGACGGGCAGCTTCTTCGGGAGTTTGGAAAAGCGGGCCTACGTCCACATCAAATCCCAAATCGGCAAAACTGGTTGAGATAACCTTCGCCCCGCGGTCATGGCCATCCTGTCCCATTTTCGCCACCATAATACGCGGCCGGCGTCCATCCAGCTCCGCAAACCGGTCGGCCAGTTCAGCCGCTTTTTTAAATGCCTTGTCTTTTTTTAATTCTGAAGAATACACGCCTGATATGGTTTTAATGGTTGCCTGATATCGCCCGAAAACCTTTTCCATGGCATCAGAGATTTCTCCCAGTGATGCCCGTTTTCGTGCAGCATCAACGGCGAGGTTCAGCAGATTTCCTTCACCGGTTTCCGCACATTTTGTCAGTGCATCAAGAGCTCTTTGAACGTCTTCGGAATTCCGTTCGGCTTTCAGCTTTTCAAGACGATCAATCTGAGATTTTCTGACTTGTTCGTTATCCACCTCAAGAATATCAATCGGCTCTTCCTTTTCCAACTTAAATTTATTGGTACCAACAATAATATCTTTTCCGCTGTCGATGCGTGCCTGTTTACGGGCAGCCGCTTCCTCGATTCTCATTTTGGGAATACCCGATTCAATCGCTTTTGTCATGCCGCCCAGTTCTTCAACCTCGTCAATCAATTCAAGGGCCCGCCGCGAGAGCCGGTCGGTGAGATACTCAACATAATAAGAACCGGCCCAGGGATCGATCGCTTTGGTAATTCCTGTCTCTTCCTGCAGGTAAAGCTGCGTGTTGCGGGCTATCCGGGCTGAGAAATCGGTCGGCAGGGCAATGGCTTCATCCAGGGCATTGGTATGAAGCGACTGTGTATGCCCAAGCGCAGCAGCAAGGGCCTCAACACAGGTACGAGTTACATTATTGAACGGATCCTGTTCTGTCAGGCTCCATCCCGAAGTTTGACAATGTGCACGAAGCGACATCGATTTCGGGTTTTCCGGGTTAAACTGCTTTATCAATTTAGCCCAGAGCAGCCGGCCTGCTCTCAATTTGGCTATTTCCATAAAATGATTCATCCCGATAGCCCAAAAGAAAGAAATGCGCGGGGCAAACTCATCAATTTTCAGGCCGGCATCCAGCCCTGTGCGGACATATTCCAAACCGTCGGCCAGAGTGTAGGCGAGCTCAATATCTGCCGTAGCACCCGCCTCGTGCATGTGATAACCGCTGACACTGATTGAGTTGAATCTCGGCATTTTTTCCGTTGTGTATTTGAAAATATCACTGACGATTCGCATGGATGGCTTTGGCGGGTAGATATAGGTATTTCGAACCATGAATTCTTTCAGGATATCGTTCTGGATGGTTCCGGCCAGTTTTTCTGGTGAAACACCCTGCTCTTCGGCTGCAACAATGTAAAAAGCCATTACCGGTATTACAGCTCCATTCATCGTCATCGAAACCGACATTTCGTCCAGCGGGATTTGATCAAAAAGGATTTTCATGTCAAGGATAGAGTCAATTGCCACACCGGCCTTGCCTACATCACCGGTAACACGGGGATGATCCGAGTCGTAACCGCGGTGGGTGGCAAGATCAAAAGCTACGGACAAACCTTTTTGTCCGGCTGCCAGATTTCGCCGGTAAAAGGCATTCGATTCTTCAGCTGTTGAAAAGCCTGCATATTGACGAATGGTCCATGGCCTCAGGGTATACATGGTAGCATACGGCCCCCTCAAAAAAGGCGGTGCACCGGCACCAAAATGCAGATGCTCAAGGCCATTTAAATCCTCTTCAAAAAAAATCTTTTTCACAGGTATTTTTTCCTGTGTTTCCCACACATTACCATTCAACCCGGCCTTTTTTTTAGCAGGTGTAACCGGAATGTAATCTATATTCGAAAAATCAGGTTTTTTTCGCATAACATTTAGTCAATGATTTTTAAATTTTTGTGCAGGTTCGATAAAGTATTTACGAGATTCGAATTTCGATGAATAAAATAGTTGATACCGGCTTTTCTGTACTCATCCATTTTCTCTTCCGGATAGCCTGCCAAAACTAATATCGTATTCATTTCGCTGAATGCTTCACAAAATGGCGGGACCAGTGTTTCATATTCAGAATCAGAACTGCAAAGAACAATGATATCCGGTTTATCAGATTTCAATTCTTGAATGGTTTTCTGCAATTCATCTGCTTGATATTCTCTAATGTCATACCCGCCGCATGCTAAAAAATTTTGTACAAACAATGCCCGTAACTTTCTCATTTTTTTATCACCGGCAAGAAGCAGCGCGGCTTTTGGCAGCCGGCCGTTTAATTCCCTGAATTTTAAAACTGCGGCTCTCAGTGCTTCTGTTTTTAATGTAAGCCGGACGGGCTCAACAGGCTGAAACAACCTTTTTTGGGGATTTAACATATTGGGTATTACATCGCCAAGGGAAGCACCATCTTTAAAGGCTTTTTTAAGAGATTCAATCAAGGCTGCATTGTCAACCTCAACGTTCTCATCCTTTTTTTTCAGGGAATCGGTAAATTCAGACCTGAATATTCCGGCAGGTAATTCATCATCTTTATTTGGATATTTATTAGCACCTGTGACAGTTAGTTTTTGTGTTTCAAATGCATTTTCTTTCTCCTTGCGTGAGGCTTCAATCGCACTTTGTATCATGCGCCCTTCAAGTGCTTTGATGATGCCACCCTGGTTTTCAATCAGCCGGAAGAAATCCCATGCTTTTTCTGCAATCTGATCTGTCAGTTTTTCAATATACCATGACCCGGCAGCCGGATCTGCCACTTTTGCCAAATGAGCCTCATGCTTCAGAATATGATGGATATTGCGTGATATCCGTTTTGCGAACTCATTTGGAAGGCGAAAATGTGAATCATACGGTTCGGCAGTAATCATATCAGCTCCACCAATAACGGCCGAAAGTACTTCTGTCGTCGCCCGAATCATATTGTTATGAGGATCAAGAATGGATTTATTCCAGTTCGATGTTACCGAATGGATAAATAGCCCGGAATCTTCAGCTTCAGGATCGTAAGCAGATACAACTTTATTCCATAGGGTTCGCAGGGCACGTAATTTTGCAATTTCAGGGAACAGTAGCGAACCGGCTGATACCCGGGCATAAAATGCATCAGCCACATCGGTTGCTGATTTGTTATTTTTTAAACCCCGGCTTAAAAATTCACTCCCGATGGCCAAAACAATTCCAAACTCCTGAACAATCGTGGCTCCTGCAGAATGATAGAACAGACCGTCTGCGACCAAAGGTTTGAACTTTTTAAATGGAATAATCTGATTTATGTTATCATCAATGAGTTGATCTTCACCGGGCAGTGATCCGTATTTTGCCAGCCATGTGAAAGGGTCATACGAAAAGTAAGCAGAGCATTTGTCCGCGTTGAAGTTGTTCTTTTCCAAATAATTCAGATACATGGCAAGAACAGCCGGTGTAGCCATTCCGCATTGGAATAGCGGGATAAAAGAGTCCATCTTAATATCTCTGAATAAGGTATCGAAATCATTTTGAGACTGTATTTGAAGGCCTCTGAGGTCTCCGCCGAGCATACCCTCATCGGCAAATGCTTCCAGTTTAAATAGAACAGATTCTGCACCGTTATCAATGGAATTTTTAATACTTTTATTGGCGATTTCCGTTTTGTGTTCAAATAGTGGATCACATAGCACCCAGCCGGGTTTCATTGTGTGGCCGCGTGTGTAGGGAGGCTCGCCCGGAATGGATTTTTGCCAGGATAAGTGTTCCGAGTCATCCAGCGTAAAATAAGGCAAAATTTCAAATCCCTCTGTTGATTCCCATGTGAGAAGTTTCTTGTAATCCTTTCCTTTCAGGTCTTTTTTGACAAACTCTTCCCACTCTTTTTTGCTCAATGGTGTAAAGTCATCAAATAGTTTTACCTCGTTTCCGTAGTTACTCATTTTTTATGCAATTAAATTTCATACATACCGATTATTAAACATAACAAATCTCACGGACAAGAGGTTTGATTTAATTTAGATGAAGACTTTGAATTTGTTTCGTTGTATTTTCAAATCGATTCAAATGCCAAAAAGAAAAATTGGATGCCATAAAATGATAAAACTCTATAGGGATTTCAGAAAAGCGCTTTCAAATTCATATATTACATTAAAAAATAAAACAAAAAAACTATGACTCATACAGATACAGACATGCTGCCTTTAACATCGCTCACAGAGGATGAACAAATGTTAAAAGACGCTACAGCAGATTTTGCCAATAGTGTAATCAAGCCGAAAGTAGAAGAAATGGATGAAGCGGCTAAACTGGATCCTGATATTATAAAACAGTTTTTTGAAATGGGCTTAATGGGAATTGAAGTTCCGGAAAAGTACCAGGGTGGCGGGGGCACCTTTTTTATGAGTATTTTAGCTATTGAACAAATATCTAAAATAGATGCATCCGCGGCTGTCTTTATGGATGTACAAAACACCCTGGTAAATAATGCTTTTCTGAGATGGGGTTCCGAGGATATCAAACAGCGGTTTCTTCCGGTATTGTCGAATGAAAAAGTTGGAGCTTACTGCCTTTCGGAAGCAAGTTCCGGCAGTGATGCATTTGCTCTCAAAACTACCGCCACGGAAGACGGCGACGCCTTTATTCTGAACGGCTCCAAACTTTGGATTACCAATGCCAATGAAGCGGACCTTTTTCTTGTCTTTGCAAATATTAATCCGAACGCAGGCTATAAAGGAATAACCGCCTTTATTGTAGAACGGGATATGGAAGGTTTTTCCGTTTCCAAAAAAGAAAATAAAATGGGGATCAGGGCGAGTTCTACTTGTGAAATTTTATTTGAGGATGTTCGTGTACCAAAGGAAAATATTCTTGGTGAGATCGGAAAAGGATATAAGGTGGCAATCGAAACATTGAACGAAGGCAGAATCGGAATTGGTGCGCAGATGATTGGCATAGCACAGGGTGCGTTTGATGCCGCACTTGCCTACACACAGGAGCGTAAGCAGTTTGGTAAATTTATTTCGGAGTTTCAGGGTGTTCAGTTTCAGCTTGCAAAAGCGGCAACTGAAATCGAAACTGCCCGGCTTCTTGTTTATAATGCAGCGCGGCTGAAAGAGAACGGCCAACATTTTCTTAAGGAAGCGGCCATGGCTAAATACCATAGCTCGGAAGTAGCAGAGAGAGTGAGTTCACTGG
>JBHJOO010000454.1:0-4474 GCA_050329675.1 Balneolaceae bacterium | reverse complement strand
CGCATTTGCGGAAGCCAGATAAGAAGTGCAAAAAAAGAGAATGCAGCCCATGCGCCAAGAGCCCATCTCCAGCCGAAATTCAAATTTTCGGAAAGAGGTACACTTATGCCGGATGCGATAGCTGCACCGGTGCCAAGCATCGCCGAATATAGTCCGGTGACGATTCCGATATTTTGCGGAAATCGTTTCTTTACAATGCCGGGTAAAAGCACATTTCCCAGTGCTATTCCAATACCAAGCACCACGGTTCCCAAAAAAAGTGAAGCGTTTGATGGAATTACCCTCAAAAGAATACCGGATGTAAGCAGCAGCAGTGCGAATGCCATGGTTCCCTCCGTGCCTAATCTTCGTGTGAAAATTGGAGTCAGGACGGAAAATAATCCAAATGCCAAAACCGGTAATGTAATCAGCATGCCCAGAAGTGTATTGGAAAGGCCGGTATCTATTCTTATTTCATGAATCAAAGGGCCAACAGCAACAATTGCGGGCCGTAAATTAAGTGCAATAAATACGATTGCAATGATCAGTAAAACGTTTCGGTTTTTATCAGGAGACATGAAGTATATCAGGTTCTGCAGGCAGTTAAATGAGTTTGGTTAATAAATTAGTTTTTTTTGGTGAGAGACGGGCAACAGATTTACATTTTCTATCAAAATAAAATAGAGAGTGGATCTGAAAAAGGTAAGATTTGAATAGAAAAACCGGCTTCTGACGATATTGGGATAGTATTAAAAAAAATTAGCAGTTATCCTGTCACGGACAACTGCTAAATATCATCTACAGACGGCTATTACCCCATTTGCACTTTAAACATAAATTTCTCAGAGGATGTCTGCAATAGATGAAACTACGTAATTTAACTACGTATAAATACTTATAATTGATTCTATTTGGTTTCTCCTTTTTCCAATGCATAACGCACAAGCCCTGCAGTATTCCTGATATTTAATTTTTGCATGAGATTTGAGCGGTGGGTTTCCACTGTTCGCGGACTTATATAAAGTAAATTAGCTATTTCAGAACTCGTATATCCATCTACGATTAATTGCAGGATCTCGTGTTCTCTTTTGGTAATGAGTTGTGACGTTTTCTGATCCTCCTTTTTCTGAGCGAGATCCGTATAGCGTTTGGTAATCATACGTGATACGGAGGCACTAAAGGTTTGTTCACCGTTTGCAACACTTTTAACTGCTTCAATCAGATTCCCGCCGGATGTACTTTTCACCACATAGCCGGTTACGCCGGCTTTCAGCGCCTGGTTCAGATGAATAAATTCAGTTGAGTTGGTAAGTACAAGTACACGAACATTTTTACTAATTTTGCGGAATTTTTCCATGATTTCGTGTATGTTCAGATCAGAAATATTGGAAGATATGATACATACGTCGGGATTGTGAGTGGCAAACAAAGCACATGCATCTTCTCCACAGTCGGCAACACCGACAATTTCAAAATTTTTTTCTTTTTTTAAAATGGCCCTGACCCCGTATTTAACGATATCCGTGCCGTCCGCGACCAATATCCTTGTCTTACTCATAACTATTTATGTTATAAAAAAGAGGAGGAGTAATATAATAGAATATTTTAAAATCTGAATATTTATTGTCTTGAATTTGGAAATATTTATTGATTTACAGGCAATAAGGTTTATGGTTATCAGCAATCAGCAATCAGCATTTGGCTTCGATTCGTATCAGATTCGTTGGTAAGTTGTGTGTTGTCAGTGGTTCGTTGTTCGTGGTTTGCTGTTGCCTTCCAACCCCCTAAAAGACTGGACACAAATTTAACTTCGAAAGTTTATACTTTGTGCCTATGTCAACAACTGACAACTGACTACTAACAAAAACGACTTTCTATTTTACGAGACAATCCATATAACTGCTTGTTTTAATTATTCGGAATCAGGAGTTCTGAACCTTCAAAATATCGTTTAATACTCCGGCCGCGGTTACCTCTTTACCGGCGCCCGGGCCCTGAATGATTAATGGCTGATCGAAATAACGCCGGGTTTTTATCCGGATCAGATTATTGGTACCGGTTAATTGCCCGATTGGTGAATTTTTGTCCACCTCCTGAATTCCAATTCGAACGGAATCACCGGAATAAGTACCGGTGTAACGAAGAGTATGATTTGTTTTTTGACACGTATCAAGACGCTCTTTCCAGCAGGCATCCGCCTGGTTTAAATCCTTCAAAAAAGTTGTAGGATCGGCGTCCTGTAGAAAATCCGGTATGAGTGATTCTACAAGAATCTGGTTTCGTTCCATTTTTTGTCCGCAAGTTCTGGCGAGAATCAAAAATTTACGTGCTACATCTTCACCCGATAGATCATCGCGGGGATCGGGTTCAGCATAACCAAGTGCTCTTGCCCGTAGAACGGCCTCGCTGAACAAGGCACCTTTTTCGAGTTCATGAAACAGATATGTCATGGTTCCCGAAAGCACGCCGCTTATTTCCACAATTTCGTCTCCTGATTCAATCAGATTACGGATCGGTTCAATCACCGGAAGGCCGGCACCAACCGTGGTTTCAAATTGGTATTGAACCCCATTTATCCCTGCTGCATCCAAAAGTGTGTCGAAACAGAGCTGACTTTTGGTAATGGCCAGTTTGCTTGGCGTAACGATATGTATGCCCGATTTGAGAATTCTTTCATAGAGCCCGGCAACTTCCTGGCTTCCGGTGGCATCCACAAACACAAGATTCTGATCAGAGTGCATGGCAAGTGTTTGCATAATAGAGTCCCAATTTTTTGATTCGCCTCTGTAGAGTTTATCTGATAGCTCTGAAATCGATTCGCTATTTGCCCGCCATTTAACTTTCTCCTTATTACAAATACCAAGTAAATGGAGTGAAGTCCCGTGATGATTTATTGCGGCAATCTGGTTGAGCAGTGTGCCGCCTACAGCCCCAACACCCGCCAGGAAGATATTTAATGTTTTTTTACCGGCCTTCTTCTTGTTCGCATATTGTTTTAAAGAAAGTGCGCGTGGTGTCATATTTTTTGTTTTATTGCAGAGTTGGTTTTTTTGGTAAACTGACGAATAATTTTGTTTAACTGTTCAAATTCAATCAAAAATGCATCATGGCCATGATAAGATGATATTTCCCTGTATAAGCCGTTGGGAAGTAATTTGGCAAGTTCTTTCTGTTCTTCAACGGGATAGAGCAGATCTGAATCAACTCCAACCACCAAAACCGGTATTTTAACCCGGTTCAGAACGTATTCATCGGATCCGCGTCCTCTGGCTACATCGTGGCTATCCATGGCTTTAGTCAGATTGATATAAGAATGGGCATCAAACCGGTTAACAAGCTTTTTTCCCTGATAATCAAGGTATGATTCAATCTGAAACTGGTCACTCTCCCCTTGCAGTTTTCTGCTGAATTTACGTTCAAAATCGGCGGGTGAGCGATACGTAATCATGGCCATCATCCGGGCTGCCGAGAGGCCTTTTTCAGGCTGGCTGCTGTACTCATAATTTCCGCCGTTCCATTTTGGATCAGCTGCACTTGCACGGCGTTGTGTATGGCTGATTCCAATGGCCCAGGGTGTATGCTCTTTACCCATGGCAATACAAACAGCAGCTCTGGCACGTTTATCCATAATCGCAAATTCTAGGGCCTGCATTCCGCCGAGGGATCCCCCGATCACAAATTCTATCCCCCGAATATCAAGCTGATCAAGCAAGAGCTGCTGAAAACGGACCAAATCCCGGATCGTTAATTCCGGAAAATCGTTTCTGTAAGGCTTGCCTGATTTTGGATTTTCCGACCACGGCCCAACGGATCCGTAACAGCTGCCCGGAACATTGATACAAATAACAAAATTCCTTTCAGGATTAAAGATTCCACTTGGCGCAAAGAATCCCCAGAACCATTCATCAGCGGCAGCATGCCCGGTGAGGGCATGACAAATCAAAATTGCATTATCACGCGTCTCATTCAGCTCGCCCCACGTTTTATAGGCAGCATCAGCCTGCTCAATCCTGTGGCCCGATTCGGTGATAAATGGTTCCTTAAGTTTTGTCTTTGTGATGCCTTCGTTCATGGTTTTTGTTCAACTAAATATTATTTTTTTGTACCATTCATCCGATAAATCTGTCTGACTGTAATTTCTGTTAAACAAACTGAACTTCACCATTTACCGGTACCGGATTTTTGATGATATCCAACACCGGGCACCGGCTAAACGACAACTCCCGGAGTTGTTCAAGTTTTTCAGGATTCTTTTCATCTGTTTTAATTTTAGTGATATAGTTAATGTCAGTGAAACCGGCGCGGGCATCTGAAAGATTCAAAAATCCGTTTAAATCAATATTACCCTCAACTTCAACTGAAACTTCTTTTACATCGATTCCAAGGGCAACAGCATGTGCTTTGATTACAATTTCCTGGCAGGCGGCAAGCGCACCGAGTACATACTCTACAGGATTAGGCCCTGCATCGGTTCCGCCCAGCCCTTCGGGTTCAT
>JBHJOO010000141.1:0-3415 GCA_050329675.1 Balneolaceae bacterium | reverse complement strand
ACATATACATACCCGGAAATTGTGAAAATTCCTTTACAAGGAGCGGCTATTTCTTTTTTATCAATATTGCCGCTTCCACTGTCCTGTATGATAGCGTAAGCCATACCAATGGACGGTTTACCGCTGTAAGTAATACTGTAATCCCGGGATTTACCTGCCCCAATTGAAGCAGTTCATTTTATTCCTGTAATTGTGTCGTTTTCGAGCACAATTTCTTCTTCATCAATTCCTGTATTCGGTGAAAAGTTTACGACGGGTAAATCTGCACATGAGGGTGTTTCAAAAAACAGGAAATTAAATCCCTCGGCATCATCGCCTCTGGTAACTGTATAGTTGAATGTTGACATGTCATCAGTTTCATTATAATCCATTCCGTTAAACTGAATTATATAGTTATTGACTTGAACCGGATCAGAAAATGCTTCCTTGTTTAAGTCATTTTCTGTTCCGTCTAATGCAGTTATTGCACTGTCTGTTACAGATATATCAGCAACAGGATTTTGCAAATCATTACATGCCAAAATCAGTAAACACACAACCAATAGGGCTGATGCATTCCAGCCGTTCATTTTTATAAATTTAATATCACTCATATGAATTATCCCTGTTTATTAAGTTCATTGCCAAACTAAAATGACTATGGTATTTGTTGGTCAAATGTAGCTTACAAATTCAACAAAATGTTATTTCTGCGTCGCAAAGTGTTAACAACAGGTCCAATCAGGATGAATATTGAACAGATGATATACACTTTCAGAACTCCTGACTCCATATTAAAAAAACAAGGGGTTACAGAGATTGCTTCGTAAAACAGAAAGTCGCATTTTATCAAAAACTGTCTGTTAAGCAACTGCAACTCCCTGCAACCGACAACAGACAGGTTGCCACAGTCAATGAGATCCCTCCACTCTTCCCGACAGAGCAAAACCCAACCCTGTTTGTAAGTTACAGCCTGTCGGGATCGGTCGGGATGACAACGCCGTTTTGGGGCAATGCGCAGCGCGCTGGTTCCATGCCAAAATAACGCTTTTCCCGCGCCGCGAGCGATAGATGAATCCTGGCAGGCGGCGTTGTGCCAAAATTTGGTACAGCAGTGAGTTGGATACGCCGCCCATGAATAAAGCGAAGCCTGTCATTCCGCCTGTCCCGATGCTTTTTATCGGGGACCGGATCCCGACGGTTATAAATGAACCAGGAGCTTAATCTAACCACCGTCGGGAGGAGTGGAGCTCATTTTTTGAACGCGTAAGCGCTCCGTGCGTTAGCGATTCCCATGAAATGAAATCTCCCCGTTCACAGCTTGATTTAGGAAAAACCTACACTGGCACCAACAATACCCTGGACCGTACCCACCTACAGCCAGGCCAATCCAGGAATGAACCATACCTTTGAAATAACTCCTGAATTACTCAACCAAATCGAAACGAAATACCCCTGTACAAATCTTATTCAACGACAAAATCGCAACTTGAACTTTTACGTTAAGTCAGGAGTCCTGAAACTATGAATTTTCATTTGGAACCCGTCTGTATTTTCATCTATATTTATGCATTGGAGTTAATAGCCGGATGAATTACAATCTTGGGAAATAAGGCAACTGTTATTCTGCAACCTGCCGGATTCTTGTAACTTGCAGAGAACAATCTTATGCTATTCCGTATTTGTTTAACTTTATTTAATTGAAAAAAATTATGGGGATTGAGGAGAAAGTTGCAGTAAATAAGTTTGATGTTAAAGTTACAAATTATACGGATGAACATCATTACACCATTTTATGGTTAAAAGATGGATTTAAAACAATAAGCATCGATTTTAATCATTTTTTGTTTCAGCCAGGTTCTATTTACTTTGTAACCCCGGGTAGGAATATTGAATTTAGCTACAATAAACAGCCAAAGGGTTGGATTCTGAGTTTTACCAAAGAAATTTTTAACCGGCAAATCAAAGAAAACCTGATTATCCGGGATGTGGATTTGTTTTCATCTTTAGGACAAACACCAAAGATCATTTTAAGTCCTAAAATCGGTGACAGGATACACTCCATTACCGAAATGATTGATGAATTAATCGGTTCGGAAATACCCAACAGAGATCTTGCCATAATCTCGCTGCTCAAAACACTTTTAATTTATTGTGACAGTAAATGCAACATAAGGCTGACGAGTGACAGTAATAACAATCAGATTCATATCGTCACAACATTTAAAGATCTCGTTGCCAAAAATTATACGCAGATTCACAAGGTTTCAGATTATGCATGCATGATGAACATTTCTACAAAGTACTTAAACCAGGTGGTAAAAAAGGTTCTGGGAGTTACTGCAAAGTCAGTAATTCAGGAACAATTGATTATACAGGCCCGCCGGGAATTGAAATTTTCAAATAACAGCATAAAAGAAATCGCCTATAAACTTGGTTTTTCAGAACCCTTCCATTTTAGTAACTATTTCAAAAAAATGATCGGTTGTTCGCCTTCCAGATACAGGCACTTATAGCCATTTTTCTATGCACTCCTACCTTTTTTGTATGGTATAATCAGATTTCATTGCTGATATTGGTTTTCGGTGTTAACAATAATATAAAACAGGGGGCCTATGAAGAGATCAAAATTTCTCTTGAAAGCAGGTGCAGGAGTTGGTGCTGCAATATCAACTTTAATGTTATCCAATAATATTTTTAAACAGGCCGGTGAAATAAAAATTATAAAAAATGGTGCCGGGCGAAAATTGAATGTTATCGGTGATCAAATGACATTTAAACTAACCGGAGAAGATACAAATGGCCAGTATGTACTTATTGAACAAAATAATGAGCCCGGTATAGGAATACCGATGCACGTGCATGAAAATGAGGATGAAGTTTTTCGGGTTATTGAAGGTGAGCTTGAAATGCAGGTGGGCGATAAAAAGGTAATACTTGGCAAGGGTGACATTGCATTTTGTCCAAGAGGCATACCACATACCTGGAAAGTGACAGGCAGCAAAAAAGCCAGGGTAGATCTTAGTTTTTATCCGGCGGGCCTTGAGCTAATGTTCGAAGAGCTTGCCAAATTACCTGCCGGGCCTCCCGATTTAGCAAAAGTTTCACAGATAACTGAAAAGTATGGGGTGAAATTTGTATGATTTCACAAACTTGAATGTCATTATCGTACTTCAAGATTATTATCAAGCGTCACAACAGTGATTCCAACTCCGGAGGTCTCTGTTTGGTCATGTCTCACATATCGCAGATCCCGGATAATGACCCGGTATCCATCTTTCAGTAATTGAACTTCATAATAGGGAAACCGAATCCAGTTCAGCTTACCCTGAACGTCAGGTGATTTCAGTGCGGCTTTTATAACATTATCCGGCTCATTAATAGCTACCGGATTTCCAATCAGCTCTAAATTAGCTCCGGTTATCCAGTTAATTTT
>JBHJOO010000322.1:0-3296 GCA_050329675.1 Balneolaceae bacterium | reverse complement strand
AATCAATGAACAGAACTATAAAATACATAAATACAACGGATAAATAAATAAAATCTTGCGCCGACAGGTTTTTATCTTGAAGCGCCGGTGATGGAATGACCTGAAATAAAATGTTTTGTTTTCCCATTTACAAATAAAGAATTGGGATTGTAAGAAGTAGCCAGGTGAACATAATGAATCACAATACTTCGCGGCCTTTGCAAAAATATTCGCGTGCTTCGCGTGAAACAATAAGGAGGTTCAAGTAATCGTCTGCAATGTAAAAGTCAACGCAGGATTCGCATTGCGGTGTTTTATTGTAAAATTCAAAATGCTTCAGGATGTAGTATTTTAAAATGAAATCTCATTTTATACCGCAAAAATTTTTTATGGAATATCTTCCGCTTACGTGCGTATTTTACAAATGAAAACAATTTTATCTGGTATAAATCTATTTTTTATGAAGTATTTTGTGATTTTTATAGCTGCGCTTTCATTTACCGCCGGTGATTTTATATTACACGCCCAGGATAACGGCGAATTCAAAATTGCCCGAATCCAGTACAGCGGGGGGGGTGACTGGTACAACGACCCCTCTGCCCTCACCAACCTGATCCGATTCACAAGACAGCATGTTCCTGTAACTATCTCCGATTCTTATGATGATGTGCAAATTGGCAGCCGTGACCTTTTTAATTATCCATTCGCATTTCTGACCGGACACGGAACAATTGCAACAACCCAATCGGAGATTGAAAATATGCGTAACTGGCTCGATAATGGCGGTTTTTTATATATTGATGATGACTATGGCCTGGATGAATATGCCAGAAGGCTGATCAAAAATTTGTATCCGGAAAGTGAACTGATTGAACTGCCATTCACGCATGCCATCTATAACCAGGTTTTCGAAATAAAAGACGGGCTGCCGAAAGTACATGAACACAACGGGCTGCCGCCGCAAGGCCTTGCTGTTTTTCATGAGGGCAGAATGGTGATTTTTTATACATACGAATCCAACCTGGCCGATGCATGGACAAACCCGGAGGTTCACAATCCGCCACCGGCTCTGCGGGAAAAAGCGTTACGAATGGGAGCCAATATTCTTGTTTATGCTTTGACGGCAATTTGAAGACAGTTGACAGTAGACAGTAGGCGGTAGGCAGTTGGGGTTCGATATCGGGTTTTGGGAAGAAGGGATTTACATTTTTTCTGAATGGATGGTCTTTTGTTTTTTACTGATCATTTTTTTCGAGATATTTACCCAAACAGAAAAATTACATTTTTATAGCGTTTATGATAATACCCATTGCCAGTGATCATGCAGGTTATGAAGCTAAAGAGATCACTAAAAAACTGCTTGAAAAACTGGGGTACATGCCCGTGGATTTTGGCACACACTCTCCTGATTCGGTAGATTATCCTGATTTTGCTGTACAGGTGGCTAAAAAGGTAAATAACTCGGAATATGCTTCAGGTATTTTGCTGTGCGGCAGCGGCCAGGGGATGTGTATGACAGCCAATAAGTTTCCCAATATCCGGGCTGCCCTTGCCTACTCACCTGAAGTTGCCGATTTATCACGGCGTCATAATGATGCAAACATACTTTGTATGCCGGGACGTGAATTGAATGAAACTGAAATTGAAGAAATTTTAATGGCATGGTTTAACTCTGAATTTGAAGGCGGGCGCCACGAACGCCGAATTAAAAAAATAAATACATTAACATCAAAAACTGATCAGAAATGAAGTCTTTGCGTGAACAGGATCCTGAAATTTTCGCATCCATAGAACGGGAAACACAGCGGCAAAATCTCAATTTTGAATTAATAGCCTCTGAAAATTTTGCATCAAAGGCTGTAATTGAAGCTATGGGAACGGTGCTTACGAATAAATATGCCGAGGGATATCCCGGTAAACGATATTACGGCGGGTGTGAATTTGTAGATGAAGTGGAAGAACTGGCGCGTGAAC
The DNA here is from genome assembly GCA_050329675.1 of Balneolaceae bacterium. Classification (GTDB taxonomy): domain Bacteria; phylum Bacteroidota; class Rhodothermia; order Balneolales; family Balneolaceae; genus CAYVBJ01. The sequence continues at coordinate 1,343 of JBHJOO010000322.1, read as the reverse complement.
GTGCTAAAAAATTGTTTGGAGCCGATTGGGTAAATGTACAGCCACATTCCGGAGCTTCTGCCAATGCAGCTGTATATCTGGCATTCATGAAACCCGGTGAAACACTGCTTGGCCTCGACCTCGCACATGGTGGCCATTTAACACACGGATCACCGGTAAATTTCTCTGGAATTACCTATCATCCCGAATTTTATGGAGTAAAAAAAGATACGGGCCGTATCGACATGAATTTAGTTCGCGATATGGCTAAAAAAGTAAAACCCAAACTTATTTCCATCGGTGCAAGTGCCTATCCGAGAGATTTTGATTATGAAGCGTTTAAATCAATTGCCGATGAAGTTGGCGCATATCTTTGGATGGACATGGCCCATACTGCCGGTTTAATTGCAACTGGCCTCTTGAATGACCCTCTCCCCTGGTGTGATGTAATTTCAACCACCACCCACAAGACGTTAAGGGGGCCAAGAGGCGGCATGATTCTGATCGGGAAAGACTCTGAAAATACGCTCGGGGTGACAGCCCGAAAATCCGGCAGAACTAAAAACTGGAGTGAAGTTCTCGATTCAGCCGTATTTCCCGGCAGCCAGGGCGGCCCTTTAATGCACGTAATCGCAGCAAAAGCCGTATCCTTTGAAGAAGCATTGAAACCCGACTTTAAATCCTACCAAAAGCAGGTTCAGGCCAACGCAAAAGCAATGGCTTCCAAATTCACCTCACTTGGCTATAATCTGGTGAGTGGTGGAACTGATAATCACCTTATCCTCGTGGATCTCCGCAATAAAAAACTGACCGGTAAAATAGCTGAAGAGTCTCTTGACAGGGCTTCTATTACCGTAAATAAAAATATGGTGCCTTTTGATACGGAAAGCCCGTTTGTCACTTCCGGAATACGAATCGGTTCCCCGGCAATGACCACACGCGGGTTTAAAGAAGAAGAGTTTGAGCGTGTGGCAGAATTAATTGACCTTGTTCTTAAAAATCCCGATAGTGAGACAACCATTGATAAAGCGCGCCATGAGGTTCATGAAATGTGTACCCAATTTCCCCTCTATGATTTTGTTACTGCCTGAATTATGAAAAATAGAATTTATGGGCATTTTTTTAATTTTATCCATCAACATTAGTGAGTAGTTCAAAAGAAAACCGTGGTATCATGGAGTCAAATCCACCAAAAGCGATACCCCCGGATCTCGACCCAACAGCTTCTATGTCGTTTCTTGATCATCTCGAAGAATTGAGATGGCGAATACTCAAGGGATTACTCGGACTCGCTCTGGGCGTAGTAGCCGCGATATTTTTTGCTGATTTTTTAATTAATCAAGTGATACTTGGCCCGGCACGTT
>JBHJOO010000084.1:0-4257 GCA_050329675.1 Balneolaceae bacterium | reverse complement strand
ATGCAAACCTTCCTGAGATTCGTGACGGCTCAATTGATCTTGCAGATTTTAATAACAACGGCCTGTCCGACGTACTGATTACAGGTAACAGTAATGATGGCCTTATTGCTCAAGTATGGAAGAACGAAGCGGATGGTTCATTTTCTAAAGTAACTGAATTTACAGGAGTTCGTTTCAGCTCTGCTATTTGGAGTGATATCAACAATGACGGCTTTCCGGATATCATTCTAACCGGAAATCAAAGTTCAACTCTATCTGAAAATATCCCGGTAACATCACTTTATTTAAACAATGGAGAAGGCGGGTTTACAGACATCACTCCTGAAACAATGACATCTTTTGAGAGAGGTTCGGTTACAGCATGTGATTTTAACCGGAACGGATTCACTGATCTGTTTTTTACAGGACGAAATGATGCTGGTGAAAGAACAACAGAAATATATCATAATACTGGTGATGGTGATTTTGTCCTTGTAGGGAAAAATCTGATCGAACCGGTTACAAATGGTTCAGCTGCCTGTGCCGACTTCAATGGTGATGGATATCCCGATCTGCTTATAACCGGAAGTTCGGGTTTAACTACGGCGATTGCATCCATTTATCAAAATAATGGTTCATTTTCTTTTACACGAGCATTCGATTTAACAGGTATAGAAAACAGTGATGGCGTATGGGGAGACATCAATAATGATGGTTTTCCCGATATTCTGATTGCCGGCAGAGACAGGGAAAATCAGGTTCCGGTAACCCAGCTCTTTCTCAATTCAATGACAGGAGTATTACCGGGCGTTCCTGTGCCATCCGGATTGGATTCATTTGTAGATGAGCAGGGGGCTGTTGTTTTGACCTGGCTTCCGGCAGGTGATACAGAAGATTTTACTTACAACCTTCGGATCGGAACGGAGTCAGGCGGGATTGATGTAAAATCACCACTTGCAAACCCCGAAACCGGAACAAGGTACATAGCGGCAATGGGTAATGTACAAAAAAGTAAGCGCTGGGAATTTTCGGGCATAGAACCGGGAATTTATTACTGGAGTCTTCAGGCGATTGACCCTGCTCTTCGTCCATCTGCTTTCGCCGGTGAACAATTGTTGGCATGGCAAACACAACCGGTACTGCGTTCTGTAAATTTTTCTGAGGCTACAGATAACTCAATTATTACAAATTTTGAAATATCAGCAGCCGGGCTGCCGACCTCTGCTTTGGTGCGTTTTGGCCTGTCACCCGATAATTTAACAGAAGAACTCCCTGTTGCGGCTTCTCTAAGCAATACAGCTCTGAATACAGAATCCGTTTTGCTTGAGGGACTGGAACCGGGCATCGTGTATTATCTTGCCGTATTTGCCGAAAATGATTTGGGATCAGCTGTAAGTGACACTGTATCGTTTACTACCGAACTTATCACAAGTATTGATGATGATCCTTTCAACGAATTACCTGAAAAGGTTACTCTTCATCAGAATTATCCAAATCCATTTAACCCATCTACAGTCATCCGTTATACATTGCCTGAATCGAGGGATGTGAAACTTGTTGTCTATGATTTGCTGGGAAGGCAAATAACCGTTCTTGTAAATGACATTCAGCCGGCTGGAAATCATGAAATATTGTTTGATGCGAATAAACTGTCAAGCGGCATTTATATCTATCGCCTGGAGTCTGGAGAGATGAATCTGACCAGGAAGATGATGCTTGTTAAATAAAACCGGATCCCCTCCACCTCCATTTGCCAGACGATTTGAACGCGCCGGCTAATGGTGCGCACCTGCCCTCAGTCGTCAGCCAAAAGGTTTTCAATCCAGACGCTCACATTTTCTTCCAATACATTAAGAGGTACACTGCCATTTAATAATACGACATCGTGAAACTCGCGAAGGTCAAAATGCTTACCAAGTTCATTCTCAGCCAATTCACGCAGCTCACGAATTTTTATTTCACCAATTTTATAGGCAAGTGCCTGACCCGGCCAGAATATATATCTGTCAACCTCCGAACGGATGTTGTGCAGTGAAAGTGCAGAATTTTCAGCCATGTAATCGATGGCTTGCTGCCTGGTCCATCCTTTTGCGTGTATACCGGTATCAACCACAAGCCGGAGTGCTCTCCACATTTCATAACTCAGCCTGCCAAAATTACTGTAAGGATCTTCGTAGAAACCCGCTTCAAGGCCAAGCCTTTCGGCATAGAGAGCCCAGCCTTCGGTAAAAGCTGTAAAGCCTGCAGTAGTCCGGAAAACGGGCAGATCTTCCAGCTCCTGCTGAAGTGCAATTTGTAAATGATGGCCCGGTACGGCTTCATGAAACGAAAGAGCTTCAACCTCATATAACGGGCGGCTGTTCAGGTCATAGGTGTTCACTGCATAATATCCGGCTCTCGTTCCATCTGCAGCACCACGACTGTAGTAAGCTGTGGCCGTTCGTGGAGCCAGATAAGACGGAACCGGCCGGATGCCGTAAGGAAGACGCGGTAATGTTTTAAACAGTTCCGGCAATTTTCCATCCATCTGTTTCAAAACCCAGGCAGTTTCTTTAAGCAATTCTTCAGGTGAATTTGCATAAAACCGCGGATTGGATCTGAGAAACTCAACAAAGATATCAAAATCATCCTCAAAACCTTCTCTTTCAACAATTTTCATCATTTCCTGTCGAATACGCCCTACTTCCTGCAGGCCGGTTTGATGAATTTCATCAGGAGTAAAATCAAGCGTTGTATGTTGCCGGATGAGAAACCGGTAATAATCACTGCCGCCTTCCAATTCTGAAATACCGATCGATTCACTTCCGGCCGGGATATATTCATTCACCAGATAATCACGCAGAAATCTGAACTCAGGAACAACAACATCACGTATGATTTGTTCAGCCCTTGAAATCAGCGGATCACGTTCTTCTTCCTCAATTGTTACAGGCAGCCGTTTAAACGGCTCAAACAGCAGGCTTTCAGCCGGATCGTCTGTAATATGTGCTTCAACCGACTCCACATAATTTTCAAAAACCATTTTCGGGCGGACAAGTCCCCGGCGCACTCCTTCCCTCATTCTCTCTATATAAGCACGATTATAGTTGCGAAACGCACTGAGGCGGCTAAGGTAGTTTTCATAATCTTCTTTATTCACAAGGGGAACCCGGTTTGGCAGGTCAGCAAAAACAGCATGATAATCCCACCATCCGTTTAGTGGAAGTAAATGGCCGTTCAGTTCATAGTTGCGAATATCGTTTTCCAAAAGAATTCGAAAGATATCGTAATTTATCTGATCGTCAGTTGACAGCCGGTTTCGCGGAATATTCTCAAGCTGATCCAGAAAAAAGAGAAGCTGCTGATTGCGACGGTCAAGAGCATCAAGTGAAGGATCCGGAAGCCTGTCATTATAGAGATGTACCCCTTGATTTGTAGCAAAAAGCGGATCAGTCTGAAGTGAATATTCATAATGTTCAGCAAATAGCTGATGAAGATCCTCTTCCGGATACTGGCAGCCGGCAAACAGAATAACCCCGGCTAAAAGCAGATAAACAGGTTTCATGTAATTGTATTTAGATTTAACAGGACAGAAAATAATATATGTTAAATAACATCCGGCTTCTCCGCCAACTCTTTATCCACTTCTGTAACCTCTATACCAAGCTTTGCTTCCATTTCTTCAAGTGTAATACTCTTGGTTTCCGGCATAATCTTCCATACAAAAAGAAGCTGAAGAACCATCATAAATGCGAAGAATGCAAAGATGGGCCCGCCGCCAAAAAGCGTTTCAAAATGAACAAAATTACCGGCAATGACAGCGGCAAAAATCCAGTGGGTACTGCTGCCCAGTGAGTTACCGAACGATCGTACGGAATTGGGAAAGATTTCGGATATAAATACCCAGATAACCGCACCCTGGCCGATGGCATGAGATGCGATAAAAATAAAAATCAATACCGGTACCAGGTATCCGGTAAAGGTTTGAGTAAAAAACGCCCAGGCAATGATTGAAAGTGAGATGATATATCCGAACGAACCGATGTACATTAAAAAACGCCGTCCGAAACGGTCGATAAGTGCAAGGCCAATCATGGTGAAAACCAGATTTACAGCTCCGATTCCAACTGTTGAAAGCAGCGCACCATCTGCTCCCATTCCCGTTAATGAGAATATCCGCGGTGCAAAGTAAATGATGGCGTTAATACCGGACAACTGATTAAAGAACGCAAACAGAAATGCCAGCATGATCGGAAACTTGAATCGTTTGCTGAAAAATTCTCTTAAGGGAGTTGCTCT
>JBHJOO010000242.1:0-2058 GCA_050329675.1 Balneolaceae bacterium | reverse complement strand
TTCGGTGAAGAGAGAATCCGTGCCATCCGGCGAATGATCATTTCTGAAAACAGGGAAGACCGTAAAGATGCACTGAATACCCTGCTCCCCTTCCAGAAAAAGGATTTCATTGAAATATTTGAAGCAATGAAGGGCCTTCCTGTAACTGTGCGTCTGCTCGACCCGCCGCTCCATGAGTTTCTGCCCGAGGACAAAGAGGAGGCTGAAAAAGTTGCCAGGGAATTGGGCATCAAACCGGCCCTGTTCTTACAGACAATCCGGTCGCTGCGAGAATTCAATCCCATGCTTGGCCACAGAGGCTGCCGCTTGGGAATTACCTACCCTGAAATCACGGAAATGCAAACACGTGCTATTCTGGAAGCAGCAATTGAATTGAAGAAAAAGAACATTGAGGTTACACCGGAAATAATGATTCCGCTCGTGGGTACATCACAGGAATTTCGCAGCCAGAAATTTGTCATCGACCGCACAGCCGATTCCGTTTTTAACGAATTGGGCGACAGTGTGGATTATAAAGTCGGAACCATGATCGAAATACCGAGGGCTGCACTTGTAGCAGGAGAAATCGCCAAAGATGCTGAATTCTTCTCCTTTGGCACCAATGACCTTACACAAATGACCTTTGGTTACAGCCGGGATGATGCCGGCAAGTTTCTGGGCGAATACCTGAAAGAAGGAATTCTCCAGGAAGATCCCTTCCAGGTTCTTGATATCGAAGGCGTTGGCCAGTTGGTTGAATTGGCAACCGTGAACGGGCGAAAACAAAAACCCGATTTAAAAATTGGAATTTGCGGAGAACACGGAGGTGAACCCAAAAGTGTAACCTTCTGCTATAAACAGAATTTGGACTATGTATCCTGTTCACCATTCCGCGTTCCGGTTGCAAGGCTGGCTGCTGCACAAGCTGCATTGGATGCGTAACACAGGTTGTCGAACATACTTAAACCAACTTGCCGGTTCTGACAGGGACATTTTTGAGCCTGAGATCTGCCTGGTACCCGATGTGCTAAAAATTTAGCAACTACTTCGCCATTTTGCAGAAGTTGAGGTAGGTGTTACAGGCAAAATATCTTTCACACCTGGTGAATGATAGATTGTAACATGCAAAAGTTGATCCATATAATCGCGACAGAGCCAATTACATAACATTGTTAAATGTTGCAGCTGTCGGGAGCAGATTCTGTTCTATTAGCAGGGAGCAGCTTAGCTGCGGGCGATCTTGTAGCCCCGGAATTTATTCCGGGGAAGGGAAACGGCAAGAAAATGGGAGTGCCGTAGGTACGATAGGTATCGGTCAGCAGGGTCCTTGCCCTCCATTCTATCGTCCGTACCTGCGGTACTTTCGGATCTGTGGGCCTGCTAACCCGGAATGATTTCCGGGGCTACAACATCGGTCAACCGTCTGCCGCCGGTTTATTAAAACGATTTATCTTAACTCAAATTCCGCAATAAAAATAAAATTGAACTAATAGGTTTATAAGCGATGATCTGTTTGTGCCGCTGATATACTATTCATAACAATCTGATGAATGAAAAATTCTGACAGGTAATTTAGTCATCATTTACTTAAAAATTTTGTGCTTGTAGCAACTACAGCGCCATTTTTCGGAACTTGAGTTAACATTGCGTGACAGAAAGAAAACCGGATTACTCTCCCCGGTATGGTACACCGTCCGTAATCCATTTTTCTGCAGTTTTCCCTTTCAGATAATGATCAAAATATTCTTTCATTTTAATAGCGTAATCGAGCCGATTAGGAAATTTTTGCAGGTGATGAGGTTCACCCTTATAATGTAAAAATACAGAATCTTTTCCAAGACGGCGCAATGCCAGGTACAGTTCTATTCCCTGATACCATGGCACGGCACCATCTTCATCTCCAAACTGCAGTAAAAGCGGTGTATTGATACGGTCAGCAAAAAACACCGGTGAGTTTTCAATGTATGGTTGCAGATTTTCCCACATACTTACACCCAGCCGGCTCTGGCTCTGTTCGTATTGAAACTGACGTGCCAGACCGGAACCCCAGCGAATACCGCTGTAGGCACTGGTCATATT
>JBHJOO010000470.1:0-7241 GCA_050329675.1 Balneolaceae bacterium | reverse complement strand
GATGCTGCCAGTTCATCCAGAGCCCGGTCAAGTTCCGAAAGGTCCCATTTATCATCTGGTAATAGCTTCATGTTTTCCGGTTTTACTTTTTCAATTGGTTTCAGGGCGGCATCCCAGGCGCTTTCGGGCTGATTATCTGATGTGTATGCGAGAGCGGAAAGCAGCACAGACAGTTCATGGCCGATCTCCTTCAGGTGATGATGCCGGATAGTTTCTTCCTTCCTCTCAGAAAATGCTGTATCAAGCCGGTGAATTATCATTTTTTCGAGTGCAAACGCAAACAGGTTTTGCGACTCGTCCCATTTCAACAGTTGTTTCAGAGCTGAACGAAAACTGCTGTATTGATCCGCACTCATCTGGCGCAGAGCGGGCATAGCCAGTTCTGCAAGCGGAAGAAACCACTTTCGATCTGCTGAAGATAATTTGTTGAGGAGCCGTTCGGTTTCGCTTGCTATATCATTTGTGTTCAAATTCATCAGCCATTCCGGTACCTGTTTTTGGCCATCAGCCGCAAGCAGCAAGGCATAGATTAAAGCTTCGGCACTCAGTGGTTCATGGGCTGCATGCTGCAATGAAGCAGGAATTTTATTTAGTATGCTGTTAGCCTGCTTTATACTTCCTGTTCCAATGGTGCCGATAGCAGCAAGAATCAATTCAGGAGACAGGGCAGGATGCCCGCTAACCCCTGATGGCTTGCCGGTATCTGCAGTGGTTCCGGCAACATGCTTCCTGTCAAACTTCTTTTGAACCTTTCTTTGCAGCCTCTCATCTTTTCCTGATCCATAGGATGGGCTGATTGCCTTGATTCTCTTTTCAAGCGGCGGATGGGTAGAGAAAAGAAAGTCCAGGGCCGTATGAAAACTGCTTGCAAAAAAGAGATGGCTCATTTCCATCGCATGGCCATCCTTGATTTCAGCACCCTTTTTTTTCAGGCCAATTTTATTTAGTGCTCCGGCAAGGCCATCCGGATTACGGGTGTACTGTACGGCAGCAGCATCAGCCAGATATTCACGCTGACGGGATATAGCCGATTGAATCATTCTTCCACAAATCATCCCTATATAACCGATTATCACCAATGCCAGCCCCAAAAGTATAATAGCAATAGCACCTTTACCGCCTTGCCCATTCCGGCTGCTCCTCACGCGTGCACCTCCCGAATACAGTACACTTCGCATCACGATCATACCCATGATATGTATCAGTAAAATCCCATTCAAAATACCGATTAAACGGATATTCAGCCGCATATCGCCATTAAATATATGGCTGAATTCATGAGCAATCACACCTTGCAATTCATCACGGGTGAGTTGGACAAGAGCCCCCCTGGTTACACCAACAGCGGCATCATTGGTTCCAAAGCCTGCGGCAAAAGCATTGATGTTTTCCTCCTTATCCAGGATATATACATCGGGCACAGGCAATCCCGATGCAATCGACATCTCCTCAACGATATTCATCAGGCGGCGCTCGTCCGGGTCGGTCGTTGACGGCTCAATCTTTCTCCCCCCAAGCAATTCGGCCACAGCACTGCCCCCTTTTCGAAGTTGAGCCACTCGAAATGCAGTCCCGGTTAATATCACAAAAAGCACAATGGCAGCGACAACACTCAGCCAAACGGGATGCCAAAAAGTTGCTCCCCTGAAACCATTCACCTGTGAATGGAAAATCAGAAGTGTAACGATATAAACGGAAATAATGATACCGATTACAGCAAGAATATAGAGTGCAACCAGTTTGCCTGTATTCTTTTTTGCTCGATCCTGGGCTTCAAAAAAATCCATTTAAAAAGAAACTTTAGGCGCTTCTCTTTCTTCAGGCGATTCAATTACAAACTGTTGCGCATAGGTAAATCCAAATGTGTTGGCAAATATCATATTTGGAAATTTTTCCCGGTATGTATTGTAATTCATCACTGCATCATTAAATGCCTGTCTCGCAAAAGCAATTTTATTTTCCGTTGATGTGAGCTCTTCGGAAAGCTGCATCATATTCTGATTGGCCTTCAGATCGGGATAGTTTTCAGAAAGGGCAAAAAGCCTGCCAAGAGCCCCTGTTAATGCCTGTTCAGCACCCATCAGATCCTGCATCGCTCCCGGATCTTCTGGTTTTTCCGCTGCTTTCTTTTCAGCCTGCTGAGCCTGGTTTCTTGCCTGTATTACCGCTTCAAGAGTTTCACGTTCATGTTTCATATATGATTTGGCAACTTCCACAAGATTGGGAATGAGATCATAACGCCGCTTGAGCTGTACATCAATCTGAGCAAATGCATTTTTGAACCGGTTTCGATGTGAGACAAGCTTATTATAAATACTAACCGGCCAGATAATTAATATAACAAGCAATACTAATAAAATAATCAGAGTGGTCATAGCGAAAGTTATATATGTTTGAGTGTGACTTTAATATTCCATACTTCCTGCAGATGGGAATATACGGTTTGTAAGACAGTGTGCAAACTTATGATTGAACAATGATACGACACTATTCCATTTTCATTTTATATTTGTTGTACAAAAAGGAAGCCGTTAAAAGCAGGACTCCAAGTGCTACAAAAACAATTGTTTTTGCAATGGCATCAAGCTGGGATATATCAAAGAAGAATAACTTGATCAGTATTATTCCAAGTAAAATTATAGCACCTATACGAAGGTGTTTTTTGCCGTATTTAATACCAATTGCGACAATTAACAGAGCATAAACACCCCAAAAAATGGTAAGCCACAGTTTGCCCGGTTGGCTGACTGAAGCCGTTTCCAGCCAAAAAATCAGTTCATTACTGAGAATCCAAAGCAGGGTTACGCAGATAAGTGCTTCATATAAAATATAAAGGGAACCGTTTACAATTTTCTGCTTAATCAGAAGCCCGCCAGTGTAAAGCATCATACCAAGAAATGCAAAACTGATATACCGGATTCCAATATGCCATATTCCGGCTTCGAAGGGCTCATTCAAATCCGGATTCATATAATGATCTTTTAACATTCCCATTTCAAACAAACCCTTATCGAGATATATGACAGTACAAATAATAATAACCGAAAAAAGAATAGTTGCAATATCTTTCCATTTCAGCCAGCGTAAGGCAGCCAGAGAAAGCATTGAAACAAAAAGCATCGTGTAGTTCAACGTCCAGATGGAACCGATTCTGAGCAAATCCCTGTTTCCTGTGTCCAAAATTCCCGGCTGTGTTTCTCCGCTCACAGAAATTTTTGAGTCAATGAACAAATTTCTGAAAAATCCCAGAATTTCTAATCGGATTGCAAAATACACAGCCACAATAAGTGTTAGCCATATCATCTGCCTCACCAGTTTATTGATGGCATCATTACCATAAAGTACCGGCCGGTTCTTCTTTTGAAAATCAGTCCATACAATAAAAGAAAGGCTTGCAATAAAGAACAAAGATGTAAAGAAATGGATATTGATTAAAAACAGAAAACTGCTTTCTGCGTATTCCATTCGGTTGAGCGGATAGGCACTGTTCCAGTCGATTAGCAGGCTGATCAAAGCAAGGGCAAGGATTGGATGGGACATCTTCTCATAAAAAGTAATCTGTTGCGATCGCCCAATCCAAAACAGAAGAGCGGCTTCAGCAGTCCATAACATAGTAACCCAGTTACCTTCAAGCTCAACAGGGATTGCCATTGTCATAAAGGTAACTCCCAGCCCGATTGTAAGATAAAACAAATTTTTATCGGAAAGTCCCGATCTGTAAACAAGTGCTGCGGCTAAAAAATGAACCAATGCATTTCCAAATGTGAACTCACCCAGCCATCCACTGCCATCCTGGTGGCCGGAAAGAATGGAATAACCAAATCCGTAAAAAACAAAGGAATTGGCAAGAATCAGCCATATATCTGTTCGTCTGAATTCCTGTTCACGAATCAGCTTGTATGCAATTGCAGCAAGATAAATGATCAAAAAAAAGAGAAATGAGTATATCAGTGCTGGAATAAAATGTTCTGATATAGAATATTCCATTGAATACCAGGCTCCAAATATGAGCCATGTGAAAGCGAAGGCAGATATAGTAAGTGGTTTCCAGTATTTATACACAGCAACCGACAGAACTCCTGCATTAATAATTGCCATATAAAGAAACAAATTACTTATAGATCCCTCACCCCCAGCCAGGAACGGAACGGCGTAGGCTCCAACAAGGCCGATGTGAGCCACAACCTGACGGTTATAAAAAAGAGAGGCTGCCACGGTTATCAGTGTTATAAATACCATTAGTAAAAAAGCAGGTACAGATGCTATCAGGCTATAAAAACTAAATGCAGCAAAAGTAATGATGTAGAAAACCGCCATTGCACCACTGAAAAGAACCGCACTGAAATTCTGAAGATTGTTCCTCAACCGAACGGCAAAAAAGAGAAGTATAGAGCCAGCCATGTATCCCAGGAGTACTCTCTTAGCCGGGCTAATCAGCTCATGGTCAATGGCATACCTGGCTCCGATAGCTACCCCGATGATGGTAATCAGAATTCCTATCTTGTTAATCAGGTTTTCACCGATAAACTTTTCAATATCATTGCTGTCAAAAAACCGGCTGAACCGGCTGCCGGAGTTGATTCCGTTAATCTCCTGATTCTCAGCTACAGATTCAGATTCGGTTTTCAGTGTGCTTATCTCTTCTGTTTTCACCGGGTCAGCCTGTACAAACTGATCAGTAGACCCCACGTCATTTCCCTGCAGAAGCTTAATGTCTTCCCGGATCTTCTCAATTTCATCAGAGAATTGCTGCTGCTTGTTTTGAAGTTCATCAAGCCTTTTCAGGAGCTGCTGAATAAGGGGATCGCTGCTTGTCATTCTTTGTATTTTTTCAGGTATAGGCAGTATAGTCAGAGTTTAACTCACAGGTCTTTACAAATCAATGGATAATTTTGGAGGTGAAATTTAAAATTAAATATTGATATATATTGTTTTAAGTGCCATGGGTTTGGTTTTTTTTGGCTTACGCCCTTTCAGGGCTGATTTTGTAATGATCTCCTTTTCCGTAGGGCGATGCCCTGCGCTGTTGCTGGTGCCCTTTCAGGGCTGGTTCAATCGCAGTGTTTATTTAGTATGAATCAAAACCGGGCCCAACGTGGGCGAAAGCCTTCTTATGCTATTTCATTTTTGAATTTGTTATACAAAAAAGAGGCCAAAAGTAGAAGAATACCGAGTGCTGCTGCCTGATGCAATTGCCACAAAGTTTTATAGATTCAAGAAGATGCCTTTAATGAAAAAACAGCAGATCACCCGGTTTCACTGCATCTTTTTTAATTCTATATATTTTATTAGAATATTTCATCAATATATTTATTATTCATTAAACCAGGCAAAACACCATGTCCCTTCAAATTTCCAGGAAAAGTTTTTTAAAAAAATCAGCATCGGCATTTGCATTTGCATCTGTTGCATTCCCGAATATTTTGCTCCCTAAAAGAAAAGAAAAACTGGGTGTTGCCCTGGTCGGCCTTGGAAGTTACAGCACAGGGTTATTGGCACCTGGCTTGCAGAGAACCTGCCATTGTGAATTGCGCGGAATAGTAACAGGAACTCCATCCAAAATTCCGGATTGGCAGCAGCGCTACAACATTCCGGATAATAATGTGTACAACTATAAAAATATGCATCAGATTGCCAATAATGATGATATTGATGTGGTTTACATCGTGGTACCAACCGGATTACATGCCATTTATGCTATAACGGGCGCCGAGGCTGGCAAACATGTATGGTGTGAAAAACCTATGGCCATGAATGTGCAGGAGTGTGAGGCTATCATCAGTTCTGCAAAAAAAAATGGCGTGCAGCTAACCATCGGGTACAGAATGCAGCATGAACCGAATACCCAGACGATTATTCGTTACGGAAAAGAAGAAACCTACGGACCCGTAACCGCTGTTCAGGCCGGAGCCGGTTATAGAGGCAGCCATCCCGACGGTAACTGGCGGAGAAATGCGCAGCTCGGCGGCGGTGCCCTCTATGATATGGGGGTCTATCCCATAAATGCAGCACGGTATGTGACCGGAAAAGAGCCGGTAGCTGTGAAAGGAAAACAGTGGTCCGAAAGGGAAGAAATGTATTCGGATGTAGATGAATTTACTGATTTCGAATTGATATTCCGGGATGGTTTGACGGCCAAAGGTGAAACGGCTTTTGGAAAATCTACAAACTACCTTGATGTAACTTGTGAAGACGGCTGGTATCGCCTGAGGCCGTTTCAGTCGTATCGCGGCGTTCAGGGTGAAACAAGCGACGGAACGATACTCCCTCCGGATCCCGGTCATCAACAGGCGAGGCAAATGGATAATGACGCTCTTTCCATTAAGGAAAATAAATCACCTATCGTGCCGGGTGAAGATGGTTTGGCTGACATTCGGATTGTACAGGCCATTATGGAGTCATCACGTAAAGGCGGTGAGGTGATTAAACTTTAAAAGCTCCCCTATTGCACGCCATTTCCTCAATACCTATTATCGGATCATGCTTTTTTTAAACAACATCCCATTTAATGGCGGCTAATCGTAACCCAACCGGCACCGATAACTATAAATACGCTTTTTTTGGCCATCCCCGCGGACTGGCTACACTCTTTTTCACTGAAATGTGGGAAAGGTTCAGCTTTTATGGCATGCGTGCCATTTTGGTTCTGTTTATGGTAGATGCTATAAATCGTGGCGGTATGGGACTTGATGACAAAACAGCAACGGCGATTTACGGATTATATACGATGTTTGTCTATTTACTGGCACTTCCCGGCGGCTGGCTCGCAGATAAGTACCTGGGACTTCAAAAAGCAATCTGGTACGGCGGGATTATCATTGCCCTGGGCCATTTCAGCATGGCCATACCAGGAAATAATACATTTTATCTTGGTTTGATTCTAATTGTTATAGGTACCGGCCTGCTGAAACCAAACATCAGCAGTATTGTTGGTGGTTTATACGGCGAAGATGAACAGGCACGCCGGGATGCAGGGTTCTCCATATTCTATATGGGGATAAATATCGGGGCGTTTATTGCTCCTCTGGTCACCGGTTTTCTTGGTGAAGGTATAAACTGGCATTATGGTTTTGCTGCAGCCGGCATCGGCATGGTTTTTGGCCTTATACAATATAAATTAACTGAAAAATATCTCGGAAATATTGGAAAGGAACCGGAAAAAACAGGGGATGAAGAAACGCAAAAAAAGCAATACCGGCAAATCAGAAACGGTTTATGGATAATTGGTACTTTTTTTGGCC
>JBHJOO010000400.1:0-4080 GCA_050329675.1 Balneolaceae bacterium | reverse complement strand
AGTTAAATGTGAATTTGATTCAGCCGGTGGCCATGGAGCAGGGCCTTCGATTTGCGATCCGCGAGGGCGGGCGAACAGTCGGTGCCGGTGTGGTAACAAAAATCCTTGACTAAAAAGGTATACGGGTGTAGCTCAACTGGCAGAGCAGCGGTCTCCAAAACCGCAGGTTGGGAGTTCGAGTCTCTCCACCCGTGCAGTTTTGGGCTTGACATAGTGAATTTTGATAAAAGCCAGTGTAGCTCAGTGGTAGAGCAGCGGTTTTGTAAACCGCCGGTCGTCGGTTCAAATCCGGCCACTGGCTCATTTAAAGGTCAGAAAATTATAATTTTCTTGATCGAATTTGAATAACTTAAATCAGATATAAGATTATTGATCAGCTTCAAGTTAGATGAGAACTCAGTGAATTTGTTGTTGAGTTTAGAAGAGTTAATTACACATTTACAATGAAAAAAATAAAAGATTTTATTGAAAGCGTGAGAAAAGAGATGAAAAAAGTCTCCTGGCCCACGCAACAGGAGTTAATTGATAATACAATTATTATTGTTGTATTCACGATAATTGTATCCCTTTTTATTTTTGGTGTTGATCAGGTATATAGTACAATTCTGGAGGCAATTTACAGATGACGGAAGAATCACTTTATGATTGGTATGTAGTAAGATGTTTTTCCAGTCATGAAAAGAAAGTAAAGGAGTATTTGCTGCGTGAAATTGAGGAACTGGGATTACAAGATAAGGTTCGCGAAATTTTAATACCAACTGAAACTATAGTTGAAATTCGCTCGGGTAAAAAGCGAACCCGTGAAAAGAATTTTTTCCCCGGGTACATGTTAGTAGAAGTAATTTATGACGAAGAAGTAAATAATTTAATACAAAATGCACCTTCCTGTCTTGGTTTTTTAAAGGATAGAAACGAGGTTATTCCAACTCCGCTTAAAAAAACCGAAGTAGACAGAATTCTTGGCAGGGTGTTGGATAGCCAGGAACTAATGGAGAAGGGTGGTGTAGTCGATATACCATATAAGGAAGGAGACCTGGTCAAAGTTATTGACGGGCCTTTTAAAGATTTTGATGGCACGGTTCAGGAAGTAAATACCGATAAACTGAAGCTTCGGGTTCTTGTGAGCATTTTTGGTCGCAAAACTCCAGTTGAGGTAGACCTTAACCAGGTAGAATCTGCCACATAATAAAGATGCAAAATGAGCTATTACGCGGTAAACAAAAGATAGAATCGATAATTGATTCAATATGGCAAAAAAAGTAGATAAAGTGCTTAAACTTCAGATTGTTGGCGGACAAGCCAATCCGGCTCCACCCGTTGGGCCGGCGCTTGGGCAGGCTGGAATAAATATCATGGAGTTTTGTAAAGCATTTAACGCAAAAACCCAGGACAAGGCTGGTACGATTATTCCGGTTGAAATTACAGTATATATGGATAAGTCGTTTTCGTTTAAAACGAAAACTCCACCGGCTGCTGTACTTTTAAAAAAAGCCGCGAAAATTAAATCCGGATCAGGTGAACCAAACCGTGCGAAAGTCGGCAGGGTTACCTGGTCGCAGTGTAAGGAAATCGCTCAGGAAAAAATGGAAGATCTTAACGCCTTTGATGTTGAGAAAGCTGCTGAGATGATTGCCGGAACTGCCCGAAGTATGGGCTTAAGAGTAATCCGCGATAAATAACAGGATGTAATAGAATGGCAAAACGAGGCAAAAAATATAAACAGGTTGCACAGCTGATTGATAAAAGTCAGGATTATACACTTGAAGAAGCTTGTGATCTTGTTAAAAAAACAAGTATTACACGATTTAACTCATCCGTAGATTTGGATTTGAAGTTAGGTGTTGATCCGAGACAGGCCGATCAGATGGTTCGGGGTACTGTTTCTCTTCCGCACGGAACCGGTAAAACGGTTAAAGTGCTTGCATTGGTTAACGATGCGAAACTTGAAGAAGCGATTGAAGCAGGAGCCGATTATGCAGGACTGGATGAATACATCAAAAAAATTGAAGAAGGATGGGCTGATGTGGATATCATCATAGCTACTCCGGATGTGATGGGTAAAATTGGCAAGCTTGGGCGCTTTCTGGGCCCTCGTGGATTGATGCCTAATCCTAAAAGTGGTACTGTAACAATGGATATTTCATCGGCTGTAAAGGAATTTAAAGCCGGAAAAATCGATTTCCGTGTTGATAAATACGGGATTCTGCACTCAACTATTGGTAAAGTTGATTTTGAAGCAGGCGAATTGCTTGAAAATGCAGCAGCGTTTATCAGTACAATACTTAAAATGCGCCCTGCTTCGGCTAAAGGTGCTTACATTCGAAGTGCTTATATGAGTACAACGATGGGCCCGAGTATTAGCCTGAGCCGATCATCATTAACTTCTATTTAAATCATAAAATAGATTAGATATATGCCGACATTAGCGCAAAAAAAAGAAGTAGTAGAGGAAATCACTGAACAGCTCAAAAGTGCAAATGCACTTTACATTACTAATTATAAAGGTATGTCTGTTCCTGAAATAAATAAACTTCGAGGTAAATTCAGAGAAGGTGATATTCAGTTCAAGGTATTTAAAAATACCATGATGAAACGAGCGATGGAAAACGTGGGGGGATATGAAAATCTCTATCCATATCTTGCAGAACAAAATGGTTTTGCTTTTGTGGATGAAGAACTTTCGGGTCCGGCAAAAGTGCTTAAAGATTTTTCAAAAGAGCACAATAAACCCCAATTCAAGGCTGCTCTGATTGATGGTGATTTTTATAGCGAAGATAAACTCGATATGCTTGCTGCTATGAAATCCAAGAAAGAAGTTATCGGCGATATCGCAGGCCTGCTTCTTTCACCAGTTAGCAATATTATCAGTGGGTTGCAGGCACAGGGAGCAAATATTGCCTCATCAATTAAAACGATTGCCGATAAAGGCGAATAACTTATTAACAGAATTTTTTAATACATAAACCGACGAACGGAGAAAACAATAATGGCTGACGTAAAAGAAATAGCAGAACAATTAGTTAATCTAACAGTTAAAGAAGCAAATGAATTAGCAAAAGTTCTTGAAGAAGAATATGACATTAAACCCTCCGCCGCTGCTGTTGCAGTTGCAGGACCTGCTGCCGGAGGTGAAAGTGCAGCGGAAGAACAAACTGAATTTGATGTTGTTCTTAAAGCTGCCGGTGCTAAAAAGATTGCAGTTATCAAAGAAGTAAGGGCTCTTACCGGTCTTGGTCTTAAAGAAGCGAAAGAGCTTGTTGATGGCGCACCCAATACAATCAAAGAAGCAGTCGGGAAAGACGAAGCTGAAGAGATTAAATCAAAGCTCGAAGAAGCCGGCGCTGAAATCGAATTAAAATAATTTTTATTTTAAGCAATTTGTCATTAGCCAACATCGTTATACCTTGTTGGCTATTGGCTATTAATTAATAAATGAGCAATTTCTGCTCATCAAATGTCGATAAATTTATTGACTTCAACACATCCTCATTCTTAACGTAAAGGAGAGAATCCTTTTGAGTATATCTATGGAGAAAATTCCGTTTACCAATCGCCTGTCATTTGGCCGAATAAAAAAAGTACTTGATTACCCTGACTTTCTTGACATCCAGCTAAAATCTTTTAATGAATTTGCGCAACTTGATGTAGCGCCCCAGGATCGATTTAACCAGGGTTTACAGAGAATATTCAACGAAAATTTTCCTATTGTAGATTCCCGGGAAACACACATTCTGGAATTTATGTATTATTCGGTTGATACACCGAAATATAATATTAAGGAGTGCCAGGAGCGGGGACTGACGTATGCAATTCCTTTGAAAGCCAAACTCCGGCTTTCATCTGTTGATGAATCGGATGAAGCATCCGAAACTATTGAACAGGAAGTTTTCCTTGGAGATCTGCCCTGGATGACCGAGCGCGGAACGTTTATAATCAATGGTGCCGAACGTGTTATTGTAAGCCAGTTGCACAGATCACCCGGTGTTTTCTTCGGGCAATCTGTTCATCCGAATGGGACACAGCTTTATTCAGCCCGTGTAATTCCTTTTAAAGGATCCTGGATCGAATTTACAAACGATA
>JBHJOO010000465.1:0-5143 GCA_050329675.1 Balneolaceae bacterium | reverse complement strand
TGCCTTTTTGTGAATTTTTGACAGCGATATTTGATTGAACCGGATTTTGCAAGAACAGGCAGGTGATGTTGATACCTTTTGATATCATTTAAAAGTAAATCTACAGTTGCATAGCGATGTTCCGGTTCTTTTCGCAACGCTTTTAGTATAATTGAGTCGAGATCGCCCCGTAGTTTTTTTGATAATTGCTTATTTGCAACAACTCTGCTGGGTGATTCTGGTGACTGAAATCGAATTAAATTCTCGGCTTTCTTCAAATTTTTAGCTTCCAGATTATTTGGTTTCGATCCGGTAATTATTTCATAAAGAATTAAACCGAGGGCATATACATCAGTTGAAGTAGTGATTTTATCCAGGGTTATTTGTTCAGGTGCTGCGTACTGAACTGAAAATAACCTTGAACCGGTACTGGTTTGAACAAGCATTTCAGGTGAAAGTTCGGTATCCAGTATTTTTGCAATCCCAAAATCCAGGATTTTTACAACTCCGCCGGTTGTAACAAAAATATTATCCGGTTTTAAATCGCGGTGGACAATCAGATTGGTATGCGCATAATGAACAGCCTGGCAGATTTGAATAAAGAGGTCTAACTTTTTTTCGGCCGAACACTCATTTCTTGTGCAGAATGAAGTAATAGGCTCACCATCGATATACTCCATAACCAGGTACGGCCGGCCATCATTTGTAAATCCTCCATCATAAAGCCGTGCTATATTTGGATGGTCAAGAGAGGAGAGGATTTCCCGTTCTGTGATAAAACGTTGTGTGTAGTTCTCACTTATCAGTTCCCTTCGCAATATTTTCAGGGCTACAGTTCGTTTAAACTGTCCATCGTTCCGCTCTGCAAGAAAAACATCACCCATTCCCCCGCGAGCGATTAGCCTGATCAATTTGTAAACACCAATTTGTTCCGGGATGAAGGATGTTGTGGTGTCATCAAGAAGAGCACCGGATTCCGTTAGTTCATTTGCAAGAATCTTATTGGACTTAAGGAGATCATCCCATAAAGATTCCGAGTTCTCGATCGAAAAAAGAAATTTTTTTACTTCTCTTATAAGCTCCGGATCATGGCCACACTCATTATCAATAATTTTTTGTTGATCACCGGGTTTGGCTTCCAGAATAAGGTCTACAATGGATGTAACTGTTTTCCAGCGATCTTTCGTCATAATATTTAACCGTTAGGAAAGATGTAGTGGCAAATGTGTAGAATCAGGAAAATTTATTCAATGGTGTACAAGATCATCTACCAAGTGTGTGCATCAAATTTAATTAACTAATATAAAAATGCGGGAAAATCTGTTTAAATGTATCATGTTATCCGAAAGTTTATTGTTTGGATTGCCACTGAGCTTCACTAAAATAGTTGAGTTCTCTCAGATTGTTATCAATGATTTTTCTATAAATGGACAGATTTTCGTAATCATATTCAATATCGTTGAAAATTTTATAAACATTTTCCAGGTAATAAGCAGCTACATCCGGTAAATTTTCTCTCATATACAGCTCTCCCATCTGAATCATGGCAAGGAGCTTTTCAATAGATTTTTCGCTATGTAAATGTTCTATTTCTTCAAAAGCACTTTTCATATATTTACCGGCTTTAATCATATCTCCCTTCAAAAGGTATGCTTTTCCAATTCCCATTTTGGTTCTGGCAGAAAATGAATTACTCCCGGCAAAATTTTCATCAAAATCCGGCAAAATTTGATTAAACAATTTATAAGCTGAATCAGGACGGTTTGTCAATAAATAATGTTCAGCAAGGCTGAATTTAGACAGACATGTCCCAATGTGGGTTTCACCGAGAATTTCCTTTCTGATTTGGAGACTTTCCATAAAGAGTTTTTCTGCAATATCAAATTCTCCAATATCTCTTAGTAAAATAGCAAGATTATTTGTTGTAAGAGCTACTTTCGGATGTTTGAGGCCATAGATACTTTTTCTCATCTCCAGCGATACACGTAATAGTTGTTCAGCCTCTTTAAATTTCCCCATATTCATTAACAAACTGCCCAGGCTGTTCATACTCATAGCTAAATCCGGATGAACCGGGCCAAGTTTATTTTTGCGTAAACTTAGAACTTTCCTGTAGTATTTCTCCGCATCGCTGTAACTGTTCATGCCATGAAGAACAGCTGCCAATCCACTCATACTTGAAATTGTTAATTCATCTTCATCTCCCAGATGCTTTCTGTAAATTTCTATTAAGTTTTCATAGATTTCTTTTGATTCATCAAATTTACCCTGTCTTCGTAAAACATAGGCAAGCTCGTTTTTTGTGATTGCAAAAGATGCCTGCACCGAATCGGTTAATTGAATACGAATCTCATCTGAAAGCCGTAAAAATGATTCGGCTTCCGAAAATTTCCCCTCTTCACTTAGTAAAATACCAATTTGATCCAGGCTTTCAACAGTTTCAGGATGTACTAATCCAAGGTGTTCCAATCTCAGGTTGTAAGATTTTTCAAGAAGGGATCTCGCATTTTGATACTCGCCAAGTGTTCGGTAAACGCGGCCAATGACTCCATACATTTGTGCTTTAAGTACAGGCTGGTCATTCAATACCTCCGTATTTTGAATTCCCCTTTGAAGAAGATCATAAACCGTTAGTGTATCCCCCAATGATTCGACCGGGCTTCCTGATTCAAACATTTGTATTAGAAAAGAAACCGCCTGCTGTGCTTTATTGGCTTCTGATTGTGCAATATTTCTTTGAGTTGTAATTTGATGGGTATGGTATAATGCTAATCCGCTGAGCATAAAAATTAAAACCAAAAGTGTGATTATCGCATTGGAATGGCGTTTACCAAATTTTGTAATGCGATAATGAATAGAATCCTTTTGTGCATGCACAGGCAGATGGTTCTGATATCGATGAATGTCATCAAGAATTTGGTCTGCCGACTGATAGCGTTCCTCCGGATGTTTTCGTAAAGCTTTCAGGGTAATGGCATCCAGGTCACCCTTTAATTTTTCAGATATGGATTTATCAATTACAACTAAACTGGGTGGCTCGGGAGATTGATGGCGAATAATATACTCTGCTTCTTTCAGCTTTTTATTTTTCAGCTTAAAAGGTTTTTTACCTGTAATCATTTCATAAAGAAGCAGCCCGAGGCCGTACACATCGGTAGCGGTTGTGATTTTTTCTAGTGTGATCTGCTCCGGAGCTGCATATTGAATTGAAAGCAAGCGCAAACCTTGCTGTGTTTTCAACAAATCTTTAGCCGACAATTCAGAATCGATAATTTTGGCTATTCCGAAGTCCAATATTTTCACCGTTCCATTTGATGTAACAAAAATATTATCCGGTTTCAGATCCCTGTGAATGATTAAATTGGTATGAGCATAGTTTACGGCCTGGCAGACCTGGGTAAACAAGGTTAATTTGTGTTCAAGGGTACAGTTATTTTCCGAACAAAATGAACTGATCGGTTTCCCGTCAATAAACTCCATAACCAAATACGGACGGCCGTCATCTGTGATGCCACCATCATAAAGCCGTGCAATATTGGGATGTTCCAGTGAAGAGAGAATTTCACGTTCTGAAAAAAAGCGTTGTTTGTTCTTCTCATGAGCTAATTCTCTCCGCAAAATTTTTATAGCCACAGTACGATGAAATTGGCCGTCGCTTCGCTCAGCCAAATACACATCACCCATACCGCCCCGGGCTATTCGTTTAATAATTTTATAAGGCCCGATGCGATCTGGCAAAGGATCTTCAGATATTTCACTTAAAAGTTCACCTGATGAAGTTAGTTCGTCTGCAAGAATGCGATTCGATGTAAGTAGCTGATCCCACAAGCCTTCGGATTTATGAATGGATCCCAGAAATTTTATCACCTGGCGTTTCAGTTCGGGGTCATGATTACATTCCCTTTCAATGAACTGCATTTGTTCTTCAGTTTCGAACTCCAAAACCCGATCAATAATAAATGTCAGGATTTGCCAGAAGTCTTTCGTCATCCCGCTGTTTATTGTAGTGTTGTGTCATCTGGAAACTGTTGGCCAGGTCATCCCACAACCTTCTGTTACCATTAATATGACAGTCGTTTATATTATTTTATGCGAGAAAGCCTAAGCAACCGTATCAATTTAATTTTTTAGACTAATTTTAAATAGCCTCATTTTTAATCATAAAAAATGACTATCAAAAAATTTAAGTTAACCCAATAGTTTTATTATTATGTTTGATTTAATTTTTGATGAAGCCATCCGCGAGCCTTGAGCCAGTCTCTGTTAACTGTACTCGTGGATATGTTAAGCACATCTGCTGTTTCATCAATACTTAAACCACCAAAAAAACGAAGTTCCACGACAGTGCAAATACGTTCATCAAGATCTTTCAACTCATTCAGGGTTTCGTTAAGCCGAAGAATCTGATCAGCATGTTCATCGGTCTGTAAATTTTCAATATCAATATCAATTTTTGAAAACTCTCCTCCTCTTTTTGCCGTTTTCTTCTTCCGGGCGTAATCTACAAGTATCTGCCTCATGGAGCGGGCCGCAATGGCAAAAAAGTGAGCACGGTCATTAAAATCAACTCCAGATTGGTCAATCATTTTTTCATACGCTTCATGGACTAATTCTGTTTTACAAAGTGTATGATCAGAATATTCCCTGCTCAGTTGTTTTTGAGCAAGTATCCTCAGCTTTTCATAAACAAGTGGATAAAGAGAATTGTAGGCCTCTTTGTCACCACTGCTTACCTTAACAAGTAATTGCGTGATCTCCATTTGTCCCTTTTTAAAAATCTTATTTATACGTATTAAAGAAATCTGATAGAAATCAGAACAATTTTACGCATATAACTAAAACAGCTTCAATATACGACTCATTAAATCATTAAAATTACATAAATCGTTCACCAGGTATATGAAGCAGATAATCATTCTATTAAAAAAAAGGTAAAATATCCAATATAAAAGTGAATTGGTATTATATAATATTCTAATCTTTAAATATATATTTATCTCTGAGGGGGAAATATGGAGTCAAAAAAGGGAGAGGTCAATTGATGAGCTGAGGTAAAGCCGGATTATCCGCGCTGCACCTCAGTCATCTATTTGATAAGAAGTTCGATTGTGCCGTTCTGAAATAGATTGACGAATTAGTATCCCAGATTTCTGACCCAATTCTC